>JAXDBN010000192.1:0-8119 GCA_034678805.1 Syntrophomonadaceae bacterium | reverse complement strand
GGCAGCCTTATCCATATCGGTGATCTGACCCAATAGCTCTTGACTGGAAAGCTGCGCCGCAATCCGTTTTCTATCCACCGTTCCTTCCTCGGTGATCTGCTGCACAATTCCGTCAATATGGGCCTTCATCCGCATCTGCTTTTCCCGCGGCTCAAATTCCAGGAGTTTAAGTTCGATCATGTTGGTGCGCCGCCCATATACCTCTATGCGGGAAAGGGGTTCTAACTTTCTCAGTTGCCCCAGCAACAATTCGGCGCGCTGAACACAGCGGCGGGTAAAATCCTGCTGATAGCTTTCCAACTGCAGGATGTCATAGCCTATCTTCTGCATCTGTTCATCAATATTGCCAATATACTCAATAAAAGCGGCCTGGCGCTGGCAACACTGTCCGGCACTGACCGGTCTGCTTACTCTCCCCAATTCCTCCACCGGTTCGCGGATTACAAAAGGCGCGGTTTCAGCCTTGATGGAATTTATCCGCTCGTCCCATTTGTTGAGCTGCACCTGGATACTATCCTGCCGGCGGCGAAATTCTCTCTCGAACACTCGGAAATCCTTGATTTCCGATGCTGCTACCGCATCAATCGTGATTGCTTCCCGCTCCAAGAAATCCTGGTAATCCTCGGCCTGACGCTGCAATTGCTGTTCTTCCCGGCCGATTTGATCAAGCTGCTCCGTATCTTTGGCCACTTCATGGTCATAGCTTTTTATCAGCTGTTCGATGGAGTTGATCTCCTGGCGGTAACGGTAGGCGCTGTCATAATAGGGCAAATCCTCGATGGCCGGCTGGGTCTCTTCAGCCAAAATATCATTCAGTTTTTCTTCGGCACTCTGGATTCTCGTCGCTATCTCTATAACCTTTCTTTCCACGCTGCTTAAGGCCTGCTCATTTTCTTCTTTATCCCGCCGAGCTCTGCTAATCATGGTTTGATCGGGTATTGAAATCAATATACCGCTCATTTCGCTATTTTCGACCGCTGGCAGATCTCCGTTGTAGTCGCGTTCAATCCGTTGGCATAATTTCCTGAGCCTGCTTTCGGAATCGGCCAGTTCGCTTCTGAGCCGGCCTTCCTCATCGGTTCGGCCGCTGATGGCGGCATGCAAAGCCCGATATTCGTCCTGGGCCTCAACTAGCGAGCCATCGCCTTCAATGACTACAAAACTGGACAACTGTTCCAGTTCCTTGTTGAGCTCATGGAGCTCAATTCCTAATTGGTTGAGTTGGGTTTGATTCTGTTCCTGATCTTGCTCCAGTTGCTCGGATAGCACCCCAAGACGGTCGATGGTGACTTGAAGCACCGTGAGCTCTTTTCGTTTTGCAGCCAATTCTGTTCGGGCGGCTGTCAGCTCCTGGTTGGCTTGAATAATCGCCCTGAGCTTAACCAGCTTTTCCTGGCACTCCGCAATCGCTTCGGACTGCATCACCTCTTGCCAGACCAAGGCTTCCCGGTGCGTGCGGGCGCGCTCCTTCTGAACCTCTATATCCGCCCGCAATCCATGCAAATCATGCAAGGCCCGGGTGGCGGCCGCAACTCTCTCCTGCTGGTGGTCGACTCCATCTTGCGGATATACAGCGTAGAAATCATTGACCTCGGCCAATTCATGGCTCAACTCGTTCAACCGGGCAGCTCCCGCCGCCATCTCTGCCTCAATATTGGCCAGAGTGACAGCCATCTTTCCGATATACTGTTCATATTGGCCCCGATCAAGCAACAGCCCAGAGAAATTGCAGAAGTAGTATATGTCATCTGTCCCCCCGGCAGGCCTATCGCGCAGGACCTCCAAATTAACGATGGGCAGGAGATAGTCGGACCCCAAATCTACTTTGAGACGGCCCTGCTTGAGACGGGTAAAAGAGGTATTATCAACGATGACGGCGAAAGGCAAATAAGGCATAGCCTGCAAAATATCTGCCCGTTCCTCAGGTTCCAGGTCAGCCAGCCAGTCGATACCGGCTTTGACAAATTGACATTGCCGTGTAATTGCCCCGCCAGCGACAACACTTCTTCATTGGGCACGTAATAGCCCCGCTGCTCCGAAAGCTGCTTTTTCTGCCGTAACCGGCCGGCTTCGATCTCCTGTTCCAGTTGATGCAGGCCTTCTCTATGAATCAGCCGTTCCAGTTCTTCCCGGTAGGCTACGATGGTGTTTTTATTCAATACCGTCGCCTTGTAATCCAGATCGTTCCGCTCCTGTTGATACCGGTTGAGCCAGGTCTGACCCTGTTGCTGGATTCCCAAATATTTCTCGATTTCAGCATCGGTTTTGACCGCTTCGATTGTCAGACTCTGAATGAGAGCAGCCCCGGAATCGATCTGTTCGTTAATGTTTTCCCGGACGGCCTGGTACCGGTTCAGTTCATCTTCGACCGGCCCCAGAAATTGCTCCGGCGCCAGGGCTGCTTCCAACTCCCCCGTGCCCAGAAAATATCCATTTAACTGGGCCAGTTGGGTGCTCCACTCCTGCTCTGCCTGTGCGAGGTATTTCGCGGCTTCCTCCAGCCGGGCTTGCTTTCTTTCCTCCCCAATCCGCTCCTGCTGAGCCCTTTTTAACTGGTCGGATTGTATTTGCCGGACCTCCTCCAGACTTTGACCCCAATCCTTTAGCTCATCTGCGCGCCGGGCCAAAAAGAACCTGAGTCGGCCGGCGGCGCTGCGATAGGCCGCCTTGGTGACATCTTCGCCTTCCTCCAGGGCCTGCAGGCGTTTACGGTTTTCACTCAGCTGACCCTTTACGAACCGGTACTCACCATAGCCCTCCAGGGTCAGAAGATGATTGAGGCGTTGTTCGAGATCCTGGCCTTTCTCCCTTAAGCGGTCTCTTTCCAGCTCTAATATCTCTTGTTGGGCCTCCATTTGCAGCTTTTCGAAATTGACCAAGCCTGCCTGGTGCAGTCTTCTTAAATGCCGACCTTCCAGACTCCCGGCCGCATTACTCGCCTGGCGTTTTTTAACCGCGGTTTTTTGTTGCTCCAGTCCATCCAGATCTTTGCTGATCAGATTGCGAATCGCCGCCACCTGTTGTTTATGGCCTTCGAGTACTGAAAATGATTCCAGCAGGTCGTCATTTTTGCGGGCAAATTCCTGATAATAGGCCTTGATCCGCTCGAATTCCCCCAGATGCCCCTGCAAGCGCAGATATTCGTTCAGGCTGCTCCGGATTTGGATGAGGGTATCCGCCAGCAATAAACTGGACTCGTTGTTTTTCCCCTCGCTATTGAGAGCCTCGACATCTTCCACAATTTTCACAAACTGATTTTCGATCAGCTTGCGGGAGGTAGTGTTCTGGCGGAAATAGGATTCAATGCTGTTTTCTCCGCTGTTGATGCCTCGAATTATCTGCCATTCCGCCGCGATCAAATTATGGACCGATAAATAGTGCTGATATTTATCGAATCGACGGATGCCGGCGGCTTGATACTTCTGATGATCTCCATAAGCAACTGACCATCTTTATCGGCCGGGATTCTGTTAATACGGTACTTCTGATGCAATCCCTGCTGAGTGTAAGGTCTTCTGCCAACCGGCGTTATCAAATGTTCAGTCTCCAACCGTCGCATTGCCCGAGCAAAGGCAGCTTGTCCCTGGGGACTTTGAAGAAAAGTTGGCATCTCAGCACCCATTTTTTCAACGGCGGCAGAAAGACTGACAAGGCCAATAATACTGCGGGGCCATCCGTCGATCTCCTCTTTGAGAACCGTATATATGTTTGCATAGTCTGGCTTGGACAAATCCACGCCCTGCCTCCCCTGCCGTGGTTTTATCGGCCACCGTGCCAGCCGCAGTTACCGTCAAAGGATTTGGCGCCAATCACGCCGGGCATATAGAATTCTCTCTATATCAACGACCTTGGCTTTCTCGTCAATTGTAAATAAGACAACATAGTTTTTAACCGGCAGTTTACGATATCCCATCAATGCCAGCCGCTCATCAATCACAGGCGAGCACTTTTTCGGCAGGATGGCTAAACCCATTATAGCCTCCTCAACAAGATCCATCATTTTCAGTGCAGTCAGGGGCGCTGACAGCTGTGCCGCAATATATCGGACAATGTCCCGCAGATCGTTTTCAGCAGGTTCCGATATGTCAATCCTGTATTTGTCCATCAGTCAACTCCCGCCTGATGTCCTGCATCACATCTTTAAACGGACGCTTTCTACCTTGTTTTACTGCCGCCCGGCCTTCATCTAGCAGATGGTAAAGTTCCAGCCTGCCGGTGAGCATCTCATAAGTCTCAATGCTCATAACCGCCAAATCCCCCTGCCCGTTTTTGGTGATAAAAACAGGCTCTCTGCTTTCACGGCAGAATGCTGAAATCTCATTGTAGTTATTCCTCAAGTCCGTACTGGATTTAATGTTTGGCATGGAATCGGCCTCCTCGTCTCATCTAAAGATATTATATGTAAATTTCTTTAGCAGGGCAAGGCGTCCCTGTTCCTGCCGCATTCCCGGTCTTTGGCTACCTCCATCCTTGTCTACGCCCATTGCCGGCACAGATACCGACGCATTGCCTATATTCTGCCCAGTTCATCCAGAAATGCCGGCCGCCGCGGGTATGACCTGCATAGTTCTGTGATCATGCTACGGGCCGCTAATTCTCCGCAGGCCTTCTTATAAGTTTTGATCATAGCGCAAACCTGCTTATATTTGCTGCGCTGATCAGCTTCCCGGGCTGACCTTTCGATATGTGCCCTGAACAGTGCTCTAGTCTCCTCCAGGTAATCCGGGAGCAGATATTTATATAGCTTCAATATAGCAGCCGGATTCCGCTGGCAGTAGCGTAACAAGTGCTCAACCAGGTTCTCCTCTATCAATATCATCACATATATATCCGGCAGGTAGTCTCTCTTTTCGAATTCAGCCAGGATAGCCGCCAATATGTCCGGCCACTCAGACGTCGGGTATAGCGCCTTGAGCTTCGGATAATAGTCATATTCCCCGACATAAACAAATCCCCGGGCTAGTTCTCGCTGGTTCTCTACCTCTCCCTGCCGTTCATAGGCATGATAGCGGTATTTCCTCCATCGCATCACCAATCCCCGAAGTTCCCGGTCAACCTCCTCACCGGCCAGGCAGAGCTGAACAACTTGTTCGTAGTCCTTTTTGCGGAGGGCATTTTCGATCGCCTTCTGACGAAAATCACTGTATTGCATGTTGGCCGCGATGAACTCCTCAGCCTGGTTTGGATCTTCGAAGAGCTCCAGCATCTTCAGCTGCAGCATCTTGACTTGGCTCACGCCGTAATCACTACTCCCCAGCGAATCATCACCCTGAGCCTCCAGTAATCTGCCCAACTCCGTCTCCACTATGGTTCGCAGCCCCTTATCGGCGCATAAATATATGCAGCTGCCCAACAGATCGATGGGCCAATCCCACCAACCAATATAGCGCTTATGGCGGGATTCCTTGATAAGCTTGGTCAACATCTTCTTCTGTTCAGCCAAATCCATGCAGCCGGCTGCCACCCGCACCACCTCATCGATCACACCCAGAGCATCATTTATAGCGGTACCCACCCAACCGTCAGAATCGTCACAAAATTGCAGCATATCTACCGCTGTCGCCAGAGCCGCCAGGCCCATTCCCAACGCCAGCATATAATTGCCCTGTTCCACCCGCTGCAGGGCCTTATCCAAGGACAAGTCGACGCCTTTCACCGCATGAGCAGCCCGACGGCGGTCGATGAAACCAGACCGCTTGGCTTCCCGGATATAGGCTCGCATCGTTTCTTGGCAGGCTTTGATCTCATCGCTGTGAGCACCGTATTTCAGCAACAACTTCCTACGGATCTCCTCGTACTGATCCGCCAGCTCGAGTATGATATCCATCATCTGCTGAGGTTGCATATCAGCCAATACCTTCTCCAGACTTTCCCCCCGGCCAGTGGCCATCGGCTCCTGCCCGCCCGGTCCGCCAGTCGTGACCCCGGCTCGCAAGGCATAAAAGACCGCCGCCTGATGTTTGCAGTACTCTCCGCCCTCATAGGGACAATCGCAAGTGCTGTATCTTATGAAGCCGTTCGGCTCCAGCTCTACCTCCACCAGATAATCATAGGTGCCTTCAACCACCGCGGTCCAGCCCGCCGCGGTTTGCTTAAGGCGGCTGACCCGGCCTTCCAGGTAGTACTCACGACCGCGCTTCAGTATGACCGGATCCAAGCTGTCATCGAAATCAGTAATCTTCACAACTTCACTCCCCCGTCTATCCTTGGTATGCCGTCTCGCTCCCCTATCATTGATAGCTCTTCTTACATTCAGCGCACAACTGGTGGCCCTTATAAAGGGCGGTGGCTACCGGATCAGCCAGCCTGGTATTAGGCAAAGGCAATAATAAACATCATCCAAATCATGCGCAGCGGCCGGTTTCATTTTAAGCTGAAATCTATCTTCCATGTTGTTTTCTCAACTTGGCAAGCACTTCCTGACCATCCAACAGTTCACCATCTTGAACTTGCTTTTCGGCCACCGTCATTTTCTTGTACACATCAGCCAGAGTCATTTCTCGCTCGTAGGTTTCAATGCTCATTATCACCAGGTCACCATATCCGTTCTTGGTGATAAAAATCGGTTCGTCCTTACTGTGGCATAATTCTGATATCTCGTTCGTATTACGCAAGTCGGTTATCGGTCTTATTTGCACCATTGTCATCACCTCGCACGGTACATCCCAATGACGTCGATTTGGGTGGAGAATTAATCACAGATTTGGATCCTTTTACAAACTTGAACCGCTCAAAATCGGGGAACTCAATTGCAATAATCCAACAATTCACTTGCATTAGTAAGCAGCGAATTATTCGCCCATTAAATAGTGGCGATAAAAGACTTGGAAAAGTCAGTCCAGCTAAAATGGCTGATATTGACAAGAAGATCGCCCAACGTTATCTTTCCTATATAAGCATACCTTCCGCATCAAATTGACTGTTATTGCATATATGATATATTGTAGTCACTCAATCACGAAAGTGATCCAAAGATGTGACTCAGCGAGAACCTTGCTGCCAAGCGAGGTTTTCGCTTTTTGTTTGATTTCCTGTCTTCGGATTTGTCAACTTAATCAACAAAGACATATACGTATAGAACCGTGCCCCTGCCTGCCCGGCTTCTACACCGACACCGCTTCTTGCAGCACGAATCCCGGCATGGGCTGGTGCATCTTCCAAACGATACTGATGGGCGCGGAGCCGTAATGGCTGACATAGTCGGCCAGGCCGATACACGTGTAGGGGGCCGTCATCGCCCCCAGTTTTTTATAATCGCGGACGAAGATCAGCACCTGGTTGCCGTTACGAGGCTGGTTGATGTACCTTTGCCCGGTAACGGAATCGACACTGGTATTGCTCTGCGATTGCCAGTGGAACTGCTCCTCGTTGATGGCGTAATTCACGGTACATGGTGGAGGGAGAATAATCCTTATCCGACTTGTTCAGGGTTACGAAGAACACGTCCAGCCCCGCTTCCTTAAGATACAAGACCCCTTCTTGAAAATGCTTGCGCTGCCTCTCCGTGTGCCGGCCCAGAGCCACCAGGATCTGGTCCAGGGTATAACTACAATACAAGTCCAGCGGAGACTCGAAGCCCAGCTCCAACGGCTGGTCCACGAATTCGATGCGCTCATACTGAAACTGCAGCAAACCCAGCAGCTCATTATAGATGGCATCATCGCCTATCACCGCGTAGATTGCCGCCTCCACACTGGCAAATCCCATGTCCAGATCATCCAGCCCTTTGCTGTAAACCGTATAATGGAACATGGTCAACATGGTCCGCTCCAATTCAGAATGACAAACCTCACTCTGCCCCTGATCGGCTTTGATGCGGGGCAGGACCTCCAGCAAGAACTTGAGCCAACGTCGTGAATTGGCACCCGTTAACCGCAGCAACCCTTTGGCCACAAATTTGTCCTGCTTCTCGTCTTTACATGAGTAGGGTGCCCCCGCCTCAGCCGCCAGCCAGCTCAGGGTGCAATGCTTGGAGTAAACATCGCGGGGGTGGACCAGCGGCGGTAAAGAACTTAACCTTCAATCCCTGGCGGCAGGCTTCATAGGCAAGAGCGGTGGCTATGTGGGTTTTGCCTACACCTGAACTCCCTACCAGAATCACATTTTCTTGTTTTTTAAT
>JAXDBN010000191.1:0-4188 GCA_034678805.1 Syntrophomonadaceae bacterium | reverse complement strand
GGTTCAGCAAATAAGAAGCCATCAGGAGAAAATCCCCTACGTTATCCAAATCAACATACCCGATCTTATCGAGATAGGCCAAATATTGGCCGGTAATTCGGGCTATGGGGATATCATATATGTCTATTTCTTCCCGCTCCAGCAGGTACAGCAGAAGGTCCAGCGGGCCGTAGAACTTATCCAGGTTGACCAGGTAACTCATATTCATTATCCAGCCTCGTATTTATAGCGCTACCACCAGATTTAGAATGCCATATAAAAAGTTGACCAGTGGCCACAGAATCTTGCCCACCATATTGGTTACAATCAACAGCAGCAGTATCAGGGGGCCATACTGTTCTAGGGAATACAACCAATTGGCTCCGGCATCGGGCAGAATTCCAGCCAGTATCTTGGAACCATCCAGAGGCGGCACCGGTAACAGATTGAAGGCGGTCAGGATCAGGTTAATATAGATCAGTGGTATGAGCAGCGGTACCAGGATAGCACTCCAGCTGCCGTCCTGCCCGGGGATCAACATTTTTAGAGCCACCATACTAAGCAGGGCGATAGTCAGGTTCATTCCCGGCCCGGCCAAGGAAACCAGCATCATCCCGGTCTTGTGGCTGACTTTTTTGAAATTGTAGGGGTTTACCTGGACCGGTTTGGCCCATCCAAACTTAAATATCAGCAACATCAAGAAACCCACCCAATCGATATGGGGCAACGGGTTGAGGGTCAAGCGCCCCTGCTGGGCGGGGGTGGAATCACCCAGTCGGTCGGCCACCAGGCCATGGGCGAATTCATGGAAGGTCAAGCCGATCAAGATGGCCGGCAGCCATACCAGTGTATCAATCAACCATTCCATCTTGGAATCTCCCCTTTTCTATCCACTGCCTTGCCATCCGAATCTCATCGTCGCGGTTCTTGATATTTCCATCCAGCTTGGCGTCATACAGCTGGGCCAGTATTGTCTTGTAAACAGGGCCGGGGCTAAGACCCAGCTTGCGCAGATCATGTCCGTTGATTTCCACTCTTACCTCGGCTTTCAGATCATAGAAGCGAACCGTTCTTTCCCAGGCATCCTCGGATTTCATGAGCAATAACAAGTATATCAGGTTCTCTACATCCAACCCTTGCAGCATGGAGTCCAGCTGGCTGGGGTAGAATTGGTCCGAACTGTTTATTTGGGCTGCTATTTGGGCAGCCTGGACCGAATCCTCTACACAACCCTGGGCATACCTTCCCAAGGGGTACCGGGTCAGCACTTCCGCCAATTGACCAGGGTCAAGCTGCGAAAAGATCACCAACAAATAAACCAGCCAAGGCTTGATTTCCTGGCCATAATAGCGCTCCTCCCACCAGCCCAGAACCATGGGTATACGCTTCAGGTTGGTGCTCACGGCCTCCAAATCGACCTCGGGAAGAATATAATTCCATACCCCCGACTGGGACATCCTTATCAAAGCGGGTATAGGGTCCTTCTCATTCAGGATCAGGATCAGTTCCCGCAGAATCCGTTTATAGGAAAGCTTGCCCAGCATGCGTCTTTGAATGGCGTCTCGAGCAAAACGAAGGGTATCCGGTTCAATCGTAAACTTGTACCTCTGTTCAAACCGGATGGCCCGCAATATTCGGGTGGGATCTTCAACAAAACTCAGATTGTAAAGGACCCTGATCAAGCCCTTCTGAATATCCCGGCGACCACCGAAAAAGTCGATCAACTCGCCAAAGCGGCCGGGGTTCAGGCATACCGCCAAGGTATTGATGGTGAAATCGCGGCGATACATATCCTCTTTGATGGATGACCGCTCCACCATCGGCAGAGCAGCCGGAAATTCATAATATTCGGTCCGGGCGGTAGCCACATCGATCTTGGTCCCCTCTGGGGAGACAAAGGTGGCGGTAGCAAAACGGTCATGGACCCGGACCTTGCCGCCCAGCCTCTCCGCCAAATGACGGGCCAACTGCCGCCCATCGCCTTCCACCACCAAATCAACATCGAAGTTGGGAACATTCAAGAATAGATCCCGGACGAATCCGCCTACGCAATAAACACTGTACTCTAGTTCCTTGGCGGCCTCGCCGGCGGCCTCAAGGATATTGAATATGTCCGCCGGCAGCTTGCCTTGCATCAGACTGTGGATATTTTCCGGGTCGGTCTCATCAGGGGAGAAAAGCAGGGTATGATCTTCAGGATAATCATTCCCATGCAGAATACGCAAAATATCAGTGCGGGAGACGACACCTACCAGACGTCCCCGGTCCACAACCGGCAGTCTGCCCACGTCGTATTCCACCACCATCTTCTGTATCTCGCTAATGGGTGTATCAGGAGCAATGGTTATTACCTTGGAGGTCATGAAGCCTTTGACCGGGGCATGTCCCAGGTTATGCATTACTGCTTTATCGGCGTCCCGCCGGGAGATTATCCCCACCACCTCATCACCATCCACCACCGGCATACCGGTATGGCCATATCTGAGCAGCAAGCGTCCGGCCTCCTCCATGGTGCGGTATAGATCGATGGTCTTGACCGGGCTGGACATTATGTCCCGGGCTACTATGGGGGGAATGATCTTGGTTTTTATTTCTTTCAAAATTATATCCGCCACTTCCCTGACATCCTGGTTGCGAATCATTGCCGCAGCCGCCCGTTCATGACCGTTGCCCCCCAATGAGCTCAGAATCTCGTTGACTTTGAGGTTGCTGCTGCCGCTGCGGGCAATCACGTAAACCTTGCTTTGCATTTGCGCGATCACAAAGATCGCATCGCATTCTTCCATCTTAAAAATACGATAGGCCAGCAGGTCGAGCCCCGGGACAAACGCCTTGCCCTGGTAAATCGCCAGGGTAACATCCAGCCCGTTTATATGGTATGCCTCAGTATTCTCAATCAGGCTCTGTAATATTTTGCGCTGTTGGTCGGAAATAGGTGCATCCATGAAGCTGGCCACAATATTTAAATTAGCCTTTTGTTGGAGCAGGTAGGCCACTGCCCCGGCATCCCGATCGGTGGTGCCGGGAAACAAGAGACTCCCGGTGTCCTCATAAATGCCCAGGGCCAGAATGGTAGCTTCGAAAGGGGTTATGTGGATGCCAGCCGCCGCTATTTTTTCCACCATGATGGTGGTGGTAGCTCCGATAGGATGCAGCTCGGTTATGCTGCCAGCAATGTCCCCTGCTTGTTGGGGATGGTGATCATAAACATGAAAGTCGATGGCCGGATTCTGGTGGAGCGGCTCCAGTTGGGCCATCCTCCCGGGGCTGGCGGTATCAACCAGGATCACCCTGGTAATCCTGGCCAGGTCAATCTCCCGCGGTATGCGCAAATCCAGGACGTCCTTATACAGGGCCATGAACTGCTTGATTTTCCCCGGCATGGTTCCCGGTATCACCATTACCGCGCCCGGATATAATTTGCTGGCACCCACCATGCTGGCCAATCCGTCAAAATCCAATGCATTGTGGGAGGTGATTATTTCCACGAGCCGTCTCCTCATCGATGGTCTCTGCATTATACCACATAGCCGGTTCTACCAATGCGGAAATCAGCTGCCGGAGGCGACGGCAAAGATTGATTGTCTCATGGGTGGCAGGGAAGGCCGAAGTTAATATCTCCATGGACGGCAAGGGCCAGGCATTGGATAGTGTCAGAACTGAACGGTCTTTTAGAACTCTAAAATACGATCTGATCCCGGTTGACCTCTAAAGGTTTCGGCTAGAAGCCGAGGGATTTAACCCCAGGATGAAGACACCAGTTTGATTTGTTACATACCTAATTTATACAATGAGACATATATTACAGTAGCCTTAAAAAGCAAATATCCACAAACAATAATTAATACCCCAAAAATCGCACAATCAATAATTGATCTTTTCGCTTTTTTGTACCAAAAATAAAATATAGTGAGAACAACCAAAAAACACCCAAACACACAATAAAGCCAGGTATTGTTCGTATCCCACAATAGACCCACTCCAATGCCTGACAAAGCACGATTAACTATTAACAACAATACGCAGAAAACGATTAAGCCTAATACCCGAAATAATCGGACTTTATCGGATTTGTCGCGTAATAAACTGAATATTAAATACAAAATAATAATTATAATAACTGAATTTATAACCATAGCTCCCTCATTTCCTAATCCTATGTCCTCAAATTTAGCTTTCTGGGCACATTTTACACTGGTTTTTACTAAA
>JAXDBN010000190.1:0-11161 GCA_034678805.1 Syntrophomonadaceae bacterium | reverse complement strand
GTAGACGCAGAACAAAGGAGCTACAACATCAACGCTGACTTGGTGGCGGCTGCCATTGCCGTGGCCATGAAAGCAGATAAGTTGGTTCTGCTGACTGATGTGCCGGGATTATTAATGGACGCCAAAGAACCGGAGAGCTTGATATCAGTGCTGAAAATCGGGCAGGTGCCGGATTATATATCTAACGGTGTAATCGCTGGGGGAATGATACCCAAAGTCCAGTGTTGTGTTGAAGCTGTAGAGGGGGGCGTAGGCCGGACACACATAATTGACGGGCGGGTGCCTCATTCGATACTGCTGGAGATATTCACAAAAGAAGGGGTAGGCACCATGGTAACGTGGTAATGCCCAGCGATTTCTTACCGGGAAGGAGATAATATACGTGACAAATAATGAAATTATCGATAAAGGCCAAAAATATGTAATGAATACTTACAGCCGTTACCCAATTGCTCCTGTAAAGGGCCAGGGCTGCCTGGTCTGGGATGCCGACGGCAAAGAATACCTGGATTTCGTGGGCGGAATTGCGGTATGCGTCCTGGGGCACTGCGATCCGGGTTTGCAGGCGGCACTGGAGAAACAGGCTGCTCTTTTATGGCACGTATCCAATCTCTATTGGATCGAACCCCAGGTGGAGCTGGCCGAAAAACTGGTTACAATATCAGGTATGGGCAAAGCCTTTTTCTGCAACAGCGGGGCAGAAGCCAATGAAGCTGCCATTAAACTGGCCCGTAAATATTTCTACCGCAGGGGAGAACCACGCTATGAAATCATAGTGTTTAATCATTCCTTTCATGGTCGTACCCTGGCTACTGTGACTGCTACCGGGCAAAAGAAATACCAGGAGGGTTTTGCTCCCCTGCCGGCCGGATTTGTTTATGCTGATTACAATGATCTGGAATCAGTTCAACAACTGATCAATGATAAAACCGCCGCCATCATGCTGGAACCGGTGCAGGGTGAAGGAGGTATTCATCTTGCTCAAGCCCAATTCCTGACCGCCATCCGCAATATATGCGACCAGCAAGGTATACTATTAATATTTGATGAAGTGCAGTGTGGAATGGGGCGGACGGGAGCCTTTTTTGCTTATCAGAACTACGGTATCAATCCGGATATTGTAACCCTGGCCAAAGGTCTGGGCGGAGGTTTCCCGATGGGTGCTATGTTGGCCACGGACCGGGCGGCGTCCGGTTTTGCTCCCGGCGACCATGCCTCAACCTTCGGCGGAACTCCGATTGCTACCGCGGTAGCTAATTATGTGGTTGATACTATTGGCGCAGCTCAGTTCCTTGAAATTGTTAATGAGACAGGCATTTATCTGTGTGAAAGTCTTAACAAACTGCAGGATAACCGTATAATAGAAATCAGGGGAATGGGGCTGATGCAGGGCATAGAATTCAACCGGGAAATAAAAGACCTGGTCCAGATATGCATGCAGCACGGCCTATTGGTGATTGGAGCCGGGGCCAATGTTTTGCGTTTTGTTCCCCCGCTAAATATAACCAAGGGTGATATCGACCGGGCGGTGGTAATTTTAACAGCCGCTCTGCAGGAATGGCAGTAAAATTTGTATCGAAAGGATGGGCAGGAATAATGCAGATCAATGATAAACTAAGAGGCCGGGACTTCATAAGTATTCACGATTTTGAGGCTGCCGACATTAATTATATCCTGGAAGTGGGGCTGGAATTAAAGCGGGAGCAGAAGCAGGGCATTGCCCACCCCCTGCTGGCAGGCAAGACGCTGGGTATGATTTTCCAGAAATCTTCCACTCGTACCCGGGTTGCCTTCGAAGTAGGAATGTATCAGCTGGGCGGCCATGCTTTATTTTTGAGCCCCAAGGATATACAACTGGGGAGAGGGGAGACTGTAAAGGATACCGCCCTGGTATTATCGCGGATGCTGGATGGCATCATGATCAGGACCTTTGCCCACGATGAAGTGCTGGAGCTGGCTCAATGGGCCTCTATACCGGTTATCAACGGCTTGACCGACCTGCTTCATCCTACCCAGGTGATTGGCGATCTAATGACCATACAGGAGCACAAAGGCAGCCTGCAAGGTCTGAAACTGGCATTTATAGGGGATGGCAACAACGTGGCCCATGAATTGTTCTATGGAGCTGCCAAGGTAGGCATGCATATGACTTGTGCGTGCCCGCTGGGATTTGAGCCCGATGCAACAGTACTGGCGCAGGCCCGCCAGGATGCCCAGGCAACCGGTTCCCGCTTGGAAGTTGTCGAGAGTCCCTGGGACGCAATTAAAGGAGCCGATGTGCTTTATACCGATGTATGGGCCAGTATGGGCCAGGAAGGGGAAGCGGAGGAGAAAGAGAAAAAGTTCCTCGTCTATCAGGTCAACCAGGCTCTGTTGAAGGAAGCCAACCCGGGGGCTATAGTGATGCATTGCCTGCCGGCGAAGCGGGGCAAGGAAATAACCGACGAGGTTATGGATGGACCGCAATCAGTGGTCTTTGATGAATCTGAAAACCGCCTGCATGCCCACAAAGCCATCATGGCCCTGGTTATGTAGGAAAAATGGATAACCAATCTCCCGGTGAGCGGCCAGAGGAAAATATTTTGGCGTTGAGGCCGCAGATATAGGGAATTATATTAACTTTGAAAAATTACTGGAGGTAGCAGTTATGGAAAAGGTAGTACTAGCTTATTCGGGAGGTTTGGATACATCGATTATCATCCCATGGCTGAAAGAAAATTATGGCTATGAGGTAATCGCCTTCTGTGCCAATGTCGGCCAGGGAGAAGAATTGGAACCGGTCCGGGAAAAAGCCCTGCGGTCAGGTGCTTCCAAGGTCTATATAGAAGATTTGGTGGAGGAGTTTGTCACCGATTATGTATTCCCGGTCTTAAAAGCCGGGGCCATTTATGAAAAGAAATACCTGCTGGGCACTTCCTTTGCCCGGCCGTTGATGGCCAAGAAAATGGTTGAAATCGCTGAAAAAGAGGGTGCTGTGGCCATATGCCACGGTGCTACCGGCAAAGGCAACGACCAGGTACGCTTTGAACTGACGGTAAAGGCCTTCAATCCCAACCTGAAGGTAGTGGCTCCCTGGAGAGAATGGACCATCCGTTCCCGCGAGGAAGCAATCGATTATGCTAAAGCTCATGGTATCGAGGTACCGGTAACCAAGGAGAAGATCTACAGTGCGGATCGTAATCTCTGGCACATTTCTCATGAGGGCGGTGACCTGGAGGATCCCTGGAACGAGCCGCAGAACCATCTCTATACCCTGACCGTTCCTCCTGAAGAGGCTCCTGATACCCCTACCTATGTGGTGATTGGCTTTGAGGCGGGTATACCTAAATCACTTAACGGCCAAGCCATGGGACCGGTTGAGTTGCTGACCGAACTCAACCGCTTGGGTGGTGCCAACGGAGTGGGAATAGTAACGCTGGTGGAAAACCGCCTGGTCGGCATGAAGTCACGGGGTGTTTATGAGACCCCGGGCGGAACCATACTGTATGCCGCTCATGAAGAACTGGAACGGCTTACCCTGGACCGGCGAACCCTCCAAATGAAAGAGCAGCTGGCCTCCAAATATGCCGAACTGGTCTATGATGGCAACTGGTTCTCCAAGCTTAAGCAAGCTCTGGATGCTTTTGTGGACGTAACCCAGCAAACGGTGACCGGTGATGTTAAGGTAAAGCTCTATAAAGGCAGCTGTACCGCGGTAGCCTCCCGTTCGTCCTATTCCCTGTATAATGAGGAGTTGGCTACCTTTGGAGCTGATGAGATATACAGTCAGAAGGATGCTGAGGGGTTCATTAATCTCTTTGGCTTACCATTAAAGGTGCAAGCTTTGCTCAATAAAAAACTGGCCAGCGAAAAATAGGATATTTTTGTCGATAGGCGTAATAAAGCCTGCCTGATGACGCATTCCTGTGCGTTGATCCGGCAGGCTTTTATATGTTTTGACATTTTTTGATGGTGGTCTGTTAATCCTTGCAATAAACTTTTTAGAAAACCCGCTTGAATTATGGAAATAAATATATATACTATATATAGTGTTTACATAGAGAACATACCATATATATTGTGTTAGTTGAGGGGAGGATTCAATTGGACGTTACCAATATAAGGAAAAGGGATGGCCGGGTAGTGCCTTTCGAAAAGGACAAGCTTACTAATGCCATCTTCAAAGCCGCTCGGGCCGTGGGTGGTAAGGACTACCAAACGGCGCAGGAATTGGCGGAAAAAGTCATGGACATAGCGCAATATGTCGACGGCGATGAGATAGCTACCGTAGAGGGTCTTCAAGATTTGGTTGAAAAGGTCCTGGTCAAAAATGGCCATTATAAGACCGCCAAAGCCTACATATTATACCGCAAACAGCATGAAACGCTGCGTAATGCTGATCAATTACTAGCCAATAACAATCAGATAATAGCCAACTACTTGGGTCGTAACGATTGGCGGGTAAAGGAAAATTCCAACATGACCTACTCGCTGCAAGGGATGAATTTCCACCTCTCGTCGGTTATAGTGTCCCAATACTGGTTGGACCAGATCTATACACCGCAAATGAAGGAAGCCCAGACCAGCGGCGATGTACATATTCATGATCTGGGCATCCTGGGCGTTTATTGTGTGGGCTGGGATATTCGTGACCTGCTCCTGGAAGGATTCAAAGGGGTACGCGGAAAAGTAGCCAGTGGGCCGGCCAAGCATTTTCGATCCATACTGGGTCAGATCGTCAATTTCTTCTTCACCCTGCAGGGTGAAGCGGCCGGAGCCCAGGCCTTCTCCAACTTCGATACCTTGTTGGCACCATTTATTCGTTATGATGAACTTGACTATAGGTCAGTCAAGCAATGCCTGCAGGAATTTGTCTTCAATATGAATGTACCCACCCGGGTAGGTTTCCAGACTCCTTTTACCAATGTGACCATGGACCTGAAGGTGCCCGAATTCATGAAAAACGAACCGGTAGTTATCGGCGGTCAGTATATGGATGCTACCTATGGTGATTTCCAGGCCGAGATGGATATTTTCAACCAGGCCTTTGCCGAGGTAATGATGCAAGGTGATGTTGAGGAACGGGTTTTTACCTTCCCCATCCCAACCTACAATATTACCGAAGACTTTGACTGGAGCAATCCCGCTTACAATAAGATCTGGGAGATGACCGCCAAGTATGGGATTCCCTCCTTCTCCAACTTTATCGGTTCGGATATGAGTCCTGAGGATGCCCGGAGTATGTGCTGCCGCCTGCGTCTCGATAACCGTGAGCTGAGGAAAAGGGGCGGAGGCCTGTTCGGGGCCAACCCTCTCACCGGTTCTATTGGCGTAGTAACTATCAACATGAGCCGGCTGGGTCATGTCTCCCGCAGCAAATTCGAGTTTTTCAATCGGCTGGAGGAGATTATGGACCTGGCCCGGGACAGCCTGGAAATTAAACGCAAAATGTTGGAAAGCCTCACTGAATACGGGCTGTATCCCTACTCCCAGTTCTACCTGCGCGGGGTAAAACAAAATTTCGGTCAATACTGGAAGAACCACTTTTCCACCATTGGGCTGGTAGGGATGAACGAGTGCTGTCTGAATTTCCTGGGTGAAAATATTGGCAGTGAAGCCGGGCGGGAATTTACCAAAGAGGTAATGAATTATATGCGTGACCGCTTGAGTTTTTATCAGGAGGAAACCGGCAACATATTCAACCTGGAGGCGACCCCGGCCGAGGGTGTGTCCTATGGCATAGCCCGTAAGGACAAGGAGCGTTATCCGGATATCAAAGTGGCCAATGAAGACGAGGTAGCTAACGGAGCTCAGCCCTATTACACCAATTCCACCCAATTACCGGTCAATTATACTGATGACCTGTTCACCGCGTTAAGCATCCAGGATGAGCTGCAGACTTTATATACCGGGGGAACGACTTTCCATATATTCCTGGGCGAAGCGGTATCTTCCGTGGAAGCGGTCAAGAAGCTGGTTAAAAAAGTGTGCGATCAGTTCCGGTTACCTTACTTTACCATTACCCCGACCTTTAGCATTTGCCCGCAACATGGTTATATCAGGGGCGAAAACTACCAGTGCCCGGTTTGCGAGGCGCAAGGTAAGGTCACCAATTGCGAAGTCTATTCCCGGGTGGTAGGATACCTGCGTCCAGTCGACCAGTGGAATGCCGGCAAGCAGGAGGAATTCCGAGAGAGAAGAACCTTTGATACCGCGGTCATGTAAGACAAAGTTATGAAAAATATATTCGCTTAGCAAAGAGAAGCCCTCACTTTGTGTGAAGGCTTCTCAGTTTAAGTGATATAGCGAGGTTTGGGGATTCTGTATAGATATGCCCAACAAAGGTTGGGAAATATTTACAAATGATGGGTTGGCATGTTATAGTATCCAAGTGAAGTTTTTTGAATGGGGTGTGAGGATTTTTGCATTATGGGGGCATGATTAGACAAAGCCTGGTGGACTACCCGGGTGAAATAGTATCAGTTTTGTTCACCCGCGGCTGCAACCTGCGCTGTCCTTTCTGCCATAATCCAGACCTCCTGATTAAACCGCGCGAAGACACCACCCGGGTTGATATCGATGAAGTGCTGTCGTTTATGCAGAAGCGTAAAAGATTTCTGGATGGGGTGGTCATCAGCGGGGGTGAACCTACTTTAAATGAAGAATTGCCGGGGGATATAGAGAAAATTAAAGACCTGGGGCTGTTGGTCAAGCTGGATACCAATGGAACAAATACCGCCATGCTGGAGCAACTGCTGAAGCAAGGGTGGCTTGACTATGTGGCCATGGATATTAAGGCACCCCTCGATTTTAAAAAATACAAGGAAGCCTGCGGGAAACTGACCCCGGAAAACTTTTTCAATATCCGCAGCTCCATCCTGCTATTGAAGAATGCCAAGATTGAGGTAGAGTTCCGCACCACGGTAGTACCGGTTTTGCATTCACCGGAGGATATCGTGGATATTGCCCGTTTTATTGAGGGCGCGCAGCGTTATACTTTACAGCAATTCAATCCAAGGATAACCCTGGACCCGGGCTATGGCCGGGTAGTTCCTTACAGCAAGGCAGAGATGCAGTCCATGGCCGACAGGTGTGCCCCCTATGTAAGAGAGGTTAGGGTGGTAAACATCTAGGTTTAACCGGGCGCCTTGTAGAACCTGTCTCATTGAGATTAAGTATAGTTAAGTTCTAGAAATAGACAGTAATTAATTTGTATGCAAACCAGACCCGGTTGGCAAACCGGGTTTTTTAGTCCGCGGTAAAAGGCAACTGCGACAGGTTGTTTCGTTCAGGGCAGGATAGTGCATTTAGGGGGAAAAAGCCCTATAATTAAGTCAAATTCCTATAATATTTGCTGCATGAGGTGTTTACATGAAATTATGGGGTGGACGGTTTTCCAAACAAACTGACAAATTAACCGAGGATTTCAATGCTTCCATAGCCTTTGACGGCCGTATGTACCTGCAGGATATCCAGGGGAGTATGGCCCATGCCGCTATGTTAGCCAAGCAGGAGATAATAACCGAGGCGGAGCGAGACCAGATCATTGCTGGCCTTAAAGAGATCCAATCCGACCTGGAAGAAGGCCGGCTGGAGTTCACCGTGGCCGCCGAAGATGTACATATGAATATTGAGACTTTTTTAATAGAACGCATCGGCGAACTGGGTAAGAAATTACATACCGCCCGCAGCCGTAACGATCAGGTGGCTCTAGACGTGCGCCTCTATTTGCGGGATGAAATCATCCAGGTTAGACAGCTGATGCTGAGCCTGGAGGAAGCCCTGCTGAAACTGGCCGGGTCACACGTGGAGACCATCATGCCGGGGTATACTCATCTGCAAAAGGCCCAGCCCATTACCTTAGCCCATCACTTGATGGCCTATTTTGAGATGCTGCGTCGAGACCTGGGGCGGTTGGATGACTGCCAGAAGCGTCTCCTATCGATGCCGTTGGGATCTGGAGCTCTGGCTGCTACCGGATTTCCCTTGGATCGTGATTTTGTCCGGGAGCAGGTAGGCTTCCGGGAGATTACCCGCAACAGCCTGGATGGGGTAAGCGACCGGGACTTTGCCATTGAGTTTTGCAGCATGGCCAGCCTGCTTATGATGCACCTGTCCCGTTTCTCCGAGGAGATTATACTGTGGTCCAGCGAGGAATTTTCCTTTGTTACCCTGGATGATGGATTCTCTACCGGATCAAGCATCATGCCACAAAAGAAAAACCCGGATATTGCTGAACTGGTACGTGGCAAAACCAGTCGGGTGTATGGCGATCTGATTACCCTGCTGACCTTGATGAAATCATTACCTTTAGCTTATAACAAAGATATGCAGGAGGACAAAGAAGCCCTTTTTGATGCTATTGATACAGTCAAGAAATGCCTGCTGGTCTTCGCCCCTATGCTGACAACCAGCCAGTTTAACAAGGAACGGATGGCCCAGGCGGCCCGGGGCGGCTTTACCAATGCCACCGATCTGGCTGATTACCTGGTCAACCAGGGACTCCCCTTCCGGGATGCCCATGAGGTAGTCGGCAAAACGGTGCGTTATTGTATCGATAACCGTTTGACCCTGGATGAACTTGACTTGCCGGCTTTCCGGCAGTTCTCGCCTCTGATCGGGGAGGATGTCTATGATTTCATCGACGTCAAAGCTTGTGTAGCCCGACGTTGTATAGCGGGTGGGCCCGCTCCGCAAACAGTAAAGATGGCCATTGATGAAGCCAGCCAGTGGCTAAGGAAGGTGCAGAATGAAGGATAAATTTTTATTAGCAGACGGCCTCCCTGATACGGCAGCAATTGCTGACTGGGCTGAGGAATATTACCAGGGACTAATGAATCTGGTGAACGGATTCTACGCCCGGGCCGATATGAAAGCAGTAGTTGAGAGTATGAGCAGCATCCCCTTTGACCAGTTTGTTGCCCGGGAGTTGGAAGGGGCCAGTGAAGAGGTTATCGGGATTGCCACAACCCTGGTCAAAGAAATTGCCGACCGGGAAATTGAATATATCAATGCTTATATGAAGTGGATCGACTAACCAGTAGTCATTTCAATCTTTATACTAATGCCGGTGCCAATAAGGTGACAACAACCGTTGTTTTGGTTAAATGTAGTCAAATCGCAGATAATATTAGCGAATGAACTATCAAAACAAGGAGGCCGAGTATGAAGAGGATAAGTCTAATTCTGATACTTGTATTAGGGCTGGGTCTGCTGTCTGGATGCCAGGCAGCCAATAACCAGGTTAACAACCTGCCGGGCAACCAGACCAATAACCAGGGCAACAACCAGATTGTAATCCCGCCGGAGGAAATGCCCAAGGATTACTTCCCGCTTACCGTAGGCAGTTACTGGGAATATGAGGGATCCGGTAACGAATATGCCACCTTTACCCGCAAAGTCTTGTTCAGCAAAGACAATTTAGCCCAGACCACTGAAGATAACGGCGGTACCGTAGCTACCAGGATTATTGAGACCACCGATACTATGGTCAAGGTTATTTACATGGCGGGAGAGGACTACCAGCCAAAGAATCTTCTGGAGACCAACTTCACCCGCAACACCAATGACATCATTCTACAGGCTCCCCTCAAGGTTGGAACCGCTTGGGCCGGTAACAATACCAACAAACAAATCATTGCTGTCGATGCCACCGTCGAAACCCCCGCCGGTAAATTTGAAAACTGTATCAAGGTCAAATACCCCGGCCAGAATGATAACCTGTACCAGTATTTCAAAAAAGGCGTAGGCATGGTCAAACAGGAGTTTATCACCACGAATAATGAAATCATCAGCTCTACATTAAAGAAGTACGAAATCAAGTAGAGTATGAGTTCATCAAGTGTGATATGGAAGGGAGGGGAGAATAACCGGGTATAGTACTGTACATGATTGAAAGATTAAAGAGGGAGGACGATGATATGGATTACAAGTTCGAGATAACAGAACCAGCGGCCCGGCCCGCCTTAGCTATCCGTACCCGCACCCCTGTTGCCAATATAGCACAGGTAATGGGCCAATTATTTGGCCAAGTGTACCAGTATATGATGGAGATTGGCGCTAAACCTGGTGATTGCGCATTCTCGGCTTATTACAACATGGATATGAATGATCTCGATGTCGACATCGGATTTGTCCTGGCAGAACCTGCCCCCGGGCGGGGAGAGGTACACGCCCTGGAAATCCCGGCCGGCAAACAGGCATCCTGTATGTACAAAGGCCCTTATAACCAGATGGAAACTGTTTATGCAGCCATGAATGAATGGATGATTGCCAACAACCATATCCCCACCGGGGTTGCATATGAATTCTATTACAATGATCCCGGTCAGGTTCCGGAAAGTGAGCTATTGACCAAGATAATGTTCCCGGTCAACGAGTAGAAACCGTGAGCGATAATAATGTCATTCTGGACAGGTTAAATACACCCACTCCGGAAGCTATAGAAAACAATTTCATAGAAAACATCCGGGGGCTTTGGCAGGATCTAAATCAATTTATTCAATCCAGGTATCAAGCTACCCCCAGGATGGAGTACAGCGGCTGTTACCTGCAAAAGGGCTGGAATATCAAATACAAGAAGGCCGGCAAATCACTTTGCACACTATACCCGGCCGAAGATCACTTCTATATACTGATAGTAATCAAAACCGAGATTGCAGAAATGATTAAATCTATATCGGATAAATTTGAGCCGGCTATTATTGAACTGATAGAATCGGCCTGGCCATTGAACGGTACCTACTGGCTGATGATCAAGGTGGATTCCAAAGCTATTCTCGATGATGTTAAGGAGTTATTACTGATAAAAAATCCCCCCAAGAACTAGTCAAGAACTCAATCAGGTCATCTCCTGTAGAATACCTGGCCGTGACAGAGGCACCATAAAGCAAAACCACGCAAATCTGCGTGGTTACTTTGTTTTTAGTGGAGCCGATGGGCGGATTTGAACCGCCGACCTGCTGATTACGAATTCGTTGGTGAGGTGTTTACATGATGAGATCCATTCATCGCAATTCCAGAGATTCGGGCATTATTCAAATATTGTACCTCCGTTTTGTTCGGGCGTTATTACACCTTTCTAAATATTCGGGCGACGATTTGGCGATAGGTTCATTTGCAATCTTATTCGCAAATGGCCTATAAGCCCCTAGATTCTGTTATGGTTAATCCGTTACTTTGG
>JAXDBN010000189.1:0-2799 GCA_034678805.1 Syntrophomonadaceae bacterium | reverse complement strand
ATATGATTCTGCCGGTTTGCGGCATTATGGCGGTACACCTTGGTTTGACCTCTATCCAGCGCTATAACTACCCGGTAATACCGCTTATAATAATGATTGCAGTGACTTTCCTGGATAAACACCCGGGTTACTGTCAAACAGAAACGGATGAGCCAATCAATGAGTAAAAGCAACTGCAGGATTCTGGTCATTGTGCCTGCCTGCAACGAGGAACGGAATATAGAACGGGTAATAAATGATCTGCGCAGCCAAGCGCCCGGGACGGATTATATTATCATTAATGATGGTTCCACCGACAATACCCTGGGAGTTTGCCGCCGCAGCCATTTCAACTACCTGGATTTGCCCGTAAATTTGGGAATAGGGGGCGGGATGCAGGCCGGTTATCGCTATGCCCGCGAACATGACTACGATATTGCCATTCAACTGGACGGAGATGGTCAGCACGATCCTTCCTATATTAAGGAAATGGTGACGGTGCTTAAGGATAAGCGAGCAGATGTCGTTATCGGCTCACGCTTTATAGAGGGGCAGGGATTTCAGTCCTCCTGGACCAGGCGCCTGGGTATAACCTTTTTAAGCAGGTTGATCAGGCTCTGCTGCGGGGTAAACATTAGAGACGTTACCAGCGGCTACCGCGGGGTAAACCGCCGCTTCATAGATATATACGCCGATGAATATGCCCAGGATTACCCGGAACCCGAGGCCATTATTTGTGCGGCCCTGCATGGTGCGGTAATTACTGAGATGCCGGTAGTAATGCGCCACAGAGCTGAAGGCCTAAGCTCTATCAGCGCTTGGAGGTCCATCTATTATATGATTAAGGTTTCATTGGCCATACTGATCCATTGGCCAGTCTTGCGAAAGAGGTATAACTAATGGTTCCCAAGCTGCTGCAGACCAGTGCCCTGGTCGGGATTGTCTTCTATTTTGCGGCTATATATTACCTGCTGCGCAAGAAGACCCTGGCCCTCAAATATACCTTGATGTGGATTCTGGCAGGCTTGCTGATGGCGGTAACAGCTATGTTCCCCGGTATCTTAACCAGGTTTGCGGGATTGGTAGGTATATCTACGCCTTCCAATGCTTTATTCGCCGCGATCCTGTTTGCCATTTTGCTCATCTTGATAGCTTTAACTTCGATTATCTCAAGTTTGAATGACAAGACGACCAAGCTGGTCCAATCCATAGCAATTCTGGAGAAGCGGGTAAGAGATCTGGAGAATGCCGGCGGGGCAAGCCGGAGTGATAATTAATTAAGCCAAACCGGTCGGAAAACCGGCTGTTAGTAAAGGGTGTTGTAGTTGGTCTATGTAATGATCCTTGTTCAGGTCATCTTGCTGTTAATAGGACAGATGTTATGGAAAACCGAGTTATCCAAATATGGATACCTGGGCGCCGACAACTTCTTAAAAATAATTCTTTCAGCCAATGTTGTCATTGGCATATTGATTTACATAATCGCTACCGTGGTCTGGTTCTATATTCTCTCCCGGGAAGCCTTCAACATTGTCTATCCCCTGCAGCTCAGTCTGGCGGCAATAATAGGAGTACTGCTATCAGTCTTCTTCCTGCACGAGAACTTCACTTTGCCGAGGTTTTTTGGCATCCTCTGCCTGGTTATCGGCGTATTCCTGATAGTAAAAAAATAGAGCACTATATATATTTCAGATGACAAAGGATGTCTTAACCGATAGGCTCCTCAGTATGTAAAGCCACGCCGATGAATGGGACTGCCGTATTAACGCAGCTGTGAGCGTTTTTTGACGATCGAAGGGCCCATCTTACGATGGGCCCTCGTTTCCAATACTGCGCTATCGTCCAAACGGATCACAAACACACCTAATTAATTATTTTCAGTTTATTTAGGGGCCTCGGCTTTCTTGGCAGCCGGGGGTTTAACTTCCGCTTTCTTGGCTAGGTTTTGGTACTGCTTGGTCAGTTCCAGCATTTTTTTGGATAGATCCTCTACCTGCGCGGTCAGGCCGGCTATCACATTCTGATTTGCCTTGTTGGCTTCGCCAAAGGTGTTCATGACCGCGTCCTGGACCATCTTCTGAGCCTGGGCCTGGTTACTCTTGATCCGCTTGGTCAAGTCTGCAACCTGCCCAGACAGTCCCGAGACCAAGGCCTTATTGGCCTTTTCCCCCTGTTCGTACGTATTCATCACCATATCCTTGACCATCTTGTGTACCTGGGACTGATTTCCCTGTACCTGTTTGGTGAGGTCGGATACTTGTGAGGTTAAACCCGAAACCATATCCTGCCGGGCTTTTTCTGACTGAGAGTAGGTTTTGGCAACCAGGTCCTCGATCATCTTCTTGGACTGTTCCTGGTTCTTGTGCATTTGCTTGCTGAGTTCCTCTACCTGGTTTTTCAGGTCACCAATCAATTGCTGATTTACCTTGTGGACCTGTTCATAAGTACTGGCCACCGCGTTTTCCGCCATCTTCTGAAATTGTTCCTGGCCGGCACGCATCTGTTTGTTCAAGTCTTCCTCAAACTTGGCCATTTCGTCGAGGGCAGCCCTGCTTTGGTCCATTTGCTTGCGGGTCATGGCCTCAATCTGTTCCTGGGTGGCAGTAAGATTTTTCATGCTCATGCCCCAGAAGTCCCATATTTTCTCCATTGAGTCTTCCATTAGTTTAAAACTCTTGGCTAGATTATCCTTGGTATCAAACATTATTTATCCTCCTAACATTTGTATGGTTCTACAAACATCCGTTGGGATAGCACGAATATCATGTTAGCATGGAAGCATATTCCATGTCAAGGAAATAGCCTTGGCAGAGCCCTTTC
>JAXDBN010000188.1:0-8336 GCA_034678805.1 Syntrophomonadaceae bacterium | reverse complement strand
CACGCAAATCTGAAGGTACAGCATCAATTAATTCATCGTAAAGATCCCACATGGTTCTATTTTCTCCTTTCCATTATAGGGGGCTGCAAGATTTCTCCTGTCAACCCTGCGGGGTTATCCCAGGCTGCGCCACCATAGTATTCACCTTAGGTAAACGAGCTCGGAGAATATACAAAAGAAATGCATCCAGACAAATTTCATTTAGACGACTGGTTTATTGATGATAATCCAGAGCCCATTGTTTGTTCTGATTTCGCCGGTAATATTTAAATTGTGCAATATTGCCGCATAGTCACTGGCAGTTGGGTGATCCATTCGCGTTTTAGCTTTTGCCTCCCAGTTTTCATCTATGTCCCGCATTTTTCTCTCTATATCCCGTCTCAATTCCTCTGAACCGAATCCTCCGCCAATATAGGACATGCCACCAGGCTTCAGCACCCGGTAAACCTCGCTGAAAGCTTGATGGAGATCCTTCCAGAAGAAAACCGATCCCCGGCTTACCACCAGGTCAATGGACTCGTTATCGAACGGCAATTGGTGTACGTCAGCACAAATGGCCTGGACCCGCTGGTCCAGTTTTCGCGACTTAATATTTTGCCTGGCATAAGCGATCATTTCATTGGAGATATCCAGTAACCAAACCTCCAGACTGGTTATGCGAGCCATTTCCAATCCCAGGTAACCAGGACCGGTGCCGATATCTATGCATTTGCCCTGGCTTATCCCCGTTTTTTTCCGAATTTCAGCAGCTATTACCGGGTATATAGGAGCAAATACCTCGCGGGCAATGACCTCATATTCTACCGGATCTGTTCTGTTCATCATTGATTCCCCTGTCTAAATAAAAATTGTCTAGTCAGTAATCCCCTGGGTGATACACCAGGCACCACCCAGGGTTCTACTATTAGGAGTGGAGGGAATTCTTCAATAAAGCCTTGGCATCGTCATCGGTTATATCTGCATGGTAGAAAAGCTTGTAGAAATCCTTGGTTTCTTTAACCATATCAACTCTATAGTAATCAGGATAGATAGTGGAAGCCACCCATTTCAACCCCAGGAAACGGCTGATAGAAGGTGGACGGTCAAACCAGTTGAAAGGAGAGTTGGGTACTTCATAGACCTTTTTGTTCTTGACAGCATTGATATTTTTCCAGTCCGGGCTGCTGAGAATGAGGTCGTAGGCGCCGCCACGGTCAGCACCCCAGGACAGGATAACATCTGGATTCCACGCCAGTACCTGTTCCAGCGATACAGCGCTCATGCCGCTTTGCCCGGCTTTTTCCACTTGGGCAACATTGGTTATATTAAGCACATCCAGCAGCTTGGCATGGGCGGAGCCGGATGGCTCAGTCGACAAACCTTTGGGGCCTTCGGCATAGTAAACTCGGACTTTTTTGTCAGCCGGGACAGCTTTGGTTGCCTTGGTAGTCTCGTCCAGAGTCTCATTGCAATAGGCAATTATTTCTTTGGCCCGGTCTTGCGCCCCCAGCAACTCACCAATGAAGGTCAGAGCCTGTTCGGTGGTTTCCAGGCTGCCGTTAACGAATATCACCGGTATGTTAACTTGCTGCTGCAGTTTGTCTGAGGTAGTGATTGTATCGGCGGTGGCGGGTTCGGATCCAACATTCAGGATAATATCCGGGCCAGCTTTAACCAGCTCCTCCGTATTGATTTTGGCATTCATCTGCATGCCGCCAAGATAAGGGAGGTCGCGATACTGGGGTGGGATGTATTTCTTATCTTTATCGGATAATTGCATGGTCCAGCCAGCCATTTTTTCGGGGGCCAATACATAGACCATGATTTGGCCAATGGGGCTGGTAAAATATACTTTGTCTATAGTGGCGGGAATCGTCACTTGCCGGCCAGCCTGGTCGGTAATGGTCTTCTGGGTCGGTGCAGGTGCTTCCTTCTTGGCGCACCCTGTCAAAACAGTGGACAACATCATTAAAATCAAAGCTATGACAGTAATAAAACGATATTTCTTAGAAACTAGCATCCTCACTACTCCTCCTCGTTAATCAAATGGTTTTGCGTTTAAGCGCCCAGGCGTTGTTCCATATACGATGGAACCGGAACGCAGACCGGGATCTCCCCGCCTTCGGCCAAATGAATGCAATCGATTTTAACCCTGGTCTTGTAGATTTCCTGGATCGATTCCTCGCTGACCGTTTCTGCGGGTGTTCCCTTGCGCAGCATTGTTCCGTCTCTCTTCATCATCACCACCTTATCAGCACAGAACAATGCATGGTCCGGATTGTGGGTGACCATCAATATGCTCATCCCCTTACGGGAAAGCAGACGCATTTTTTCCAGCACGTTGTTTTGATTGCCGAAGTCCAGGCTGGAGGTTGGTTCATCCATAACCAGCAACTTGGGCTGCTGAGCAAGTGCCCGGGCTATCAGCACCAGCTGCCTTTCACCGCCGCTGATGCGGGTGTATTTCTGATCTTTAAGGTAACTGATCTTCAGTTCGTCCATGGCTGCCAGCGCAATTTCCCGGTCCTCTTTCTTAGGGAAGGACAAGGTGGGGAGATGCGGAGTCCTGCCCATGAGTACCACATCCTTTACCAAAAAGGGGAACGGCGGGGTATGGGCCTGGGGTATATAGCCGATAGCCTGACCCAGTTCCGCTTCACGCATGCAGCTTAGGTTGCGCCGTCCCAGCATAATAATTCCCGAAAACGGCTGCAAAATGCCCAGCACAGCTTTAAGCATAGTTGTTTTACCACAACCGTTAGGGCCTAAAACGCAGACAAATTCGCCTGCTTCCACGGTGAAGGAAATATCATGAACGATTTCCCTTTTTCCATAGCCGCAGCTGACATTCTTGAGCTCCAGCATTATCTCTCCCCCTTAATATTCTGTTTGAAGATTATGACAAAAAACGGTATTCCTAAAATTGCCGTCAGTATGCCCAGCGGCACTTCCACACTGCCCAGGCACCGGGCCAGGTCATCGACCAGCACCAGATATGTTGCCCCTAAAATCGCAGTTACCGGCATCAGGGTGCGATAATCGGGTCCGGCCACCGCCCTCCCCAGGTGAGGTATTACCAGCCCGATCCACCCTACCATACCGCAGATGGAAACCGCTGAAGCACTCAGTAATGTGGAAGCTACGATAATTATCAATCGTAGCTGTTTGGTATTTACCCCCAAGCTGCGGGCCTCTTCTTCTCCAAAAGCCAACACGTTAAGACGCCACCTGAAAAGAATCAGCAATATAAAACCTATAAGCATTGGTGCGAGGATGCTCATTACATCTCTTTGGTTTATCGATGAAAGACTCCCCATCAGCCAAAAGGTTATTTCCGGCAGCTTATCGTTGGCATCCGCCAGATATTTGATTGCACTGGTGGCGGCCGAAAACAAGGAACTGATCAGTATTCCTCCCAGGACCAGTCCCAGAATGGGATCATAATCCAGTTTGGCATTTATCAGACAGGCAAATCCTACTGCTGCCAAACCACAACCAAAAGCCGCCAACTGGATAACTGTTACCGATGATGAAAAGTAGATGGCCAGACAGGCTCCGAATGCGGCCCCCGCTGACGCCCCCAGTATATCGGGCGAGACCAGTGGATTCTTGAACATTCCCTGGTAAGCCGCCCCGGCACAGGATAAGGCCGCCCCCACCAGCATAGCTGCTATGATCCGAGGCAACCTGATGTTGAAGACTACCGTATCCAGGTTGCTTTGCGGGAGCGTTCCATTTCCCCAGATATGAGACGATATTGTCTCCCAGAGCTGGGGTATAGTGATGGCATAACGCCCCATAGTAAAAGAAAGTATAAAAGCAGCGATTGGCAGCAGAATCAAGATCACCAGTTTGATTAAGGCGATTTTTGTTTTGTTAGCCTTATCAATTTCGTCTATCACATCCACTTCTGTGTCCACCGGATTTACCGAGGTATGCATATCATCTGCCCGCCATTTTTAAAGATATTCATTTTACCTCCCTGTTTGACCACTTTCCAGCACAGGTCCTCGTCCAGAAGCACCGTACTGGCTATGGTATCGACCCCATATTTAAAAAGTACCGGTGATATCGGTACACTGGGGCCGATCAAAATAATCCGGGCCTGCTTGGATATCTCCATTAATCTCGGCATGGTTTTATTAATAAAGGCCGTACCGGTAATAAAGACCACATCCTGTTGGGGAAGAATATATTCGGAGGCCGGATCGGGATAATCGTTTTCCTGGGGCATCCTTTCCAGAATGGAAAGCTGGCATATTTTACCCAATTCCTCGATCTTAGGGAAATGCCCGATTACCGCCACCTTTTTGTCGCGTATAGAGGGCATGAATTCAGCAAATCCGTTGGCCTGTTCAGGATTCTCAGTTCTTAGGAATGGGCGGTTGATCAGTTTTTCTATGTTTTCCACCCGGTTAAAAGCGGAGTTCATGGCTGCCTGTCCCATCGACGCCTCGACCATGTTCCAGGATTTGATCCATGAAGCCAATTCTTTCAGGGGCATCCCCACCAGATCAGAAAATTCCTTACCCCCTTGGCCTCCCTTCACGGTCATGGCTGCACCCAATCCCAGTTCTGAACGGACCAAGGTCCAATGCAGCCCCACCATGCAATCCAGCACCGTTAAATCTTCCGGCATTGATCCAAGTAATTCATCATATATATCCCACATGCAGCTCACCATTCTTCGTTATTTTATTTTGTTTGGTAATAAGCCCCAAAAGCACAAGCATGACATAAGGCTTTTCCATCTACCTGGACCTCCCGCCCATCATTGACCTTTTCCCCACAACCATCGCATATCGTACTGCGCAAGGGCCTGCCGGGGAGGTCTTCTGGTTTGAGGTCAACCTTAACCGGTTCCATTTTGAACAGCTCAGCGTCTGAAATCTTGCCCCAGAATCCAACCGGATCGCCTCCATCATCCATCTGTGGGGCTGCGGTTATGATTCTCACCCCTTCTTTGGTGTTCATATCCACAAAAGTGGCAGCCATCTTGCCGTAATCAAACCATTTCAGTCTTCTCTTGCCCAGGCTGCAGCCGGTCACTGACTGGACCGCATCAGATATGCAACGGTCAGCCTCCACAAATACCATGAAATCCTTGTTCTGCCCGGGATCGTCTATTCCCAGATAGTTAAGCCCCAGCCGAGCGATACGTACCCCGAAAACAATACCAGTGCAAACATGACCATGGAATTCTTCCGCTTTTTTCAAATCAGCTGTGAATTGGTCGTTCATTACAAGCGCTCCTCCTTAATGTTTTAATCAGGTTCTTTAACTAACCAGGCCTACTTTACGGCCATATTTTACTGCCTGTATCTCGGCTATTATAGCTAATGCAATCTCTGCTGTTTTCCTGCCACCCAAGTCTAAACCTATCGGGGCGCGGACATTGGCTATCTGCTCTTCGCTTATTCCCATATTTCGCATATAGTCAAACATCGCGGCTAACCTGCGTTTATTACCTAACATCCCGATATATCTTGCCGGCGAAGTTATTACCGCTCGCAATATATCCTGGTCAAATTCGTGGTTATGACTGGCAATGACGATGGAGGTATCAGTAGTTATATTATAGGAAGCTATTTTTTCAGCTATATCCCCCAACATAAGTTCCCGTGCTTCCGGGAACCTTTCCCAGGTCAGCATCTCAGCCCGGTTATCGAAAATGCAAACCTTATATCCGAGAATGCAGGCATACCTGTAAACATGACGGGCTACATTACCGGCCCCGGCAATAAGTAGTGTATCCTGAGAGCACAAGGCATTTATAAAAATCTCCATGCGGCCGGATTCTGCGGCGATCTGAACATTTCTGCAAAGACCTCTTTTTAAAGCGATTTTGGCTTCCTCAGCTGCCTGGTAATCGATTGCTTTGCTGCCAACACTGCCCCATAAAATCTCCCCATCCTTACCAACCGCCATCATCGAGCCGCTGCCTTGCCCGGAAGATATAACCGTAATGAGCGCCATATCCTGGTTGTCTTCATGCTTCTCTGTTATTAGGCGCATAAGATTCAGTTCCAAAAAGTTCACCTCCATTCTCAAAAGTTAATCGCTTGTTTTTATGTAATAGTCTTTATTGTCATCTGGTAAGCGGCGCCCCTCCAAACAAAAATATGTTACTGTTTACCCGCCAAAGGATACACAGTAACACATGCTTGAATCAGTTCTGTTCCCCTTTTCGTGACAGGAAGGCTGCTTGATTTCTCTTACAACCCTGTGGGCTTTCAAACCCAGGCCTTGATACCATAGTGTGCACCTTAGGCAATCAGGCTCGGAGATATTAACTTGATATTTGTTACTATAACATAAACTAACATTTAATTGTCTATGTGTTTACGTTATGTTGGTTTATGTCTGTTTATGTTTTAATATTGCAATTGTTGTGCCAAATGCATCGAGGTGGTAAGCTGGCTTTTTTTCGCATCTCTAAAACTTATGTTGAGTTATATTGTTTTTTATAATGGGAATCAGGTTCCAAAATGAGACCGATACCCCATGACTGTTATCACCCTTGTATCATTTTGATAAGTCAGAAAATAAGAAAGAACTGGACACTTGAGAAAGAGTTCAGTTCCTTAGCCAGGTCAATTTAATAATTCAGTCACTATATAAAAAGCTAAAACCATTCATCCCGTTTTTTAACAGCATGATGGCTCTGTTTGATAATCATGAATCCACCGGGACGTTTGTATCTCACTGCCTGTATTTCCGCTACAATCGCCAGGGCTATTTCGGATGCCAGCTGCCCACCAGTATCCAGCCCTATCGGTGTATAAATCCGGGCCATAGATTCTTCACTAACCTCCAAGGATTCCAGTTCACTAAAATAGGCAGTAACGGCCCGCTTATTGCTCATGATCCCAATGTATCGAGCCGGTGTGTCAATTACGGCCATCAGGCAATCTTTATCATATTCATGGTGACGGGTGAGTATTACTATACTGGTATTTTCATCAACAGAGTATTTCGCCAGCACTTGTACCACATCGCCTAACAGCAACTCGCTGGCTTCGGGGAATCGGTCCCGGGTAAGTGATTCGGCATCATCATCTATTATGGTAATTGAGTAGTCTAACATTGAAGCGAACTTATACACATACCAAGCCACGCGGCCGGAACCAACTATGATCAGCTTATCGCAGCTGCTGGCTACCTTAATACCCGAAACCGAAGTATCCCACCTCAAGTTGTGCCCTCCCTAAATTACTTAATAATTCCAGGCGCCCTTATTTTTCTTTTTAATAACAGTCACTTCACCAACCTACTATAATAGCATTATACCTTTTCCGTCCTGCAGTAGCGAAGCCTCGGATTACCTTTTCTCTAATGTTTAGCCAATGGTATATGCCAGTTCACCTTGGCAGCGTTGACATCCCTTGCCTTCAAAGACATCCTGGAGCGGTCTCCAAATTTCTGCGGGGGCACCTTTAGCGGCAATTTTACCTGCTTCTATAATCACTATCTCATCGCACTGCGGGATTATTTTATCGTTATGAGTTATCACTATGGCAGTTTTATCAGGATTATTCTTATAGGTAGAAATTATCAGGCCCAATAGTTTTTGCACAGTCCAAAGATCTACCCCTGCCTCCGGTTCGTCAAATATACAGAGCTTTGGATCCCTTAACAACACCTGGGCCATTTCTATCCGCTTTATTTCTCCGCCGCTGAGTCCTGCTCCCAGATCCCGGTGCAGGTAATCTTCCGGGCATAATCCAACATTATTAAGATAGTTATTTATTTTCTGATCGCCTGCTTGCGGTGCAGCTATCTTTAGAACATCCCTTATAGTTAAACCTTTAAAACGGGGCGGAGCCTGAAATGCATAACCGATTCCTTTTTGAGCTCTGGCCGTAATATTACAGTCGCCAATCTGTTCTCCATCCAGATAAATGTTTCCCTGGCTATGTTGATATATTCCCATAACGACTTTGGCCAGGGAAGTCTTCCCCCCGCCATTAGGGCCTGTTATTGCGTATAGCTTTCCCATATCAAATTTAACGTCCAGACCTTTTAAAATATCGACCTGCTCACCATTTTCACCGGTGACCTGCGCGTGTATGTTTTCCAATCTGAGCATCAACATCTCCTCCATCTACTATAATTCAAGATAAAAAACAGTAATCAATTCATTAGTTATTAGAAGCAATTATCATGCCAAATCCGGTGCGGGTAATTAGGACCAATATACGGTTGCTCCAACAGCCAGGAATTTTGCCGGTTGTAGCTTAATCAGCTTTCCTGTCCGATTCTGAGACTTTTCCGAAATGCGCAAAAAAAGAACCGGTTCTGCCGGTTCACACGGATGCTATTATCTTTAGTTCTATGCACCAATTTTAATTACATTG
>JAXDBN010000187.1:0-4178 GCA_034678805.1 Syntrophomonadaceae bacterium | reverse complement strand
GAGAGCACCGTTGCCAACCTGGGCGGTATAGATGTTCTGGTCAATAATGCCGGTATCAATAAAGACCAACTATTATTGCGCATGACTGAGGCACAATGGTATGACGTAATAAATACCAATTTGTCGTCAGCCTTTTATTGTTCCAAGGCTGCCTTGAAGTATATGATGAAAAAAAAGCAAGGCCGTATTATCAACATATCATCGGTAGTGGGTATGGCTGGTAATGCCGGACAGGCGCACTATGCTGCCTCAAAAGCTGGTTTATTAGGCTTCACCTACTCGTTGGCCAAAGAATATGGGCCCAGAGGTATTACTGCTAACGCGGTAGCCCCTGGTTACATAGAAAGTGACATGACCCTCAAACTACCCCCTGAAACCAGCGCTAGAATGGTAGCACAAATTCCTCTGGGGAGAATGGGCACCCCAGAAGACATCGCTGCGCTAGTCGCTTTTCTAGCATCCCCTGCCGCTGCTTATATCAACGGTCAGGTGATTCGGGTTGATGGTGGAATGTCCATATAGTAATCTAAAGAAAATTATTTAGGAGGAATAGGAATGTCAGTATTTGAAACAGTAAAAAGAATCATTGTGGAGGTAAAGGGTATAGAGGAAGACCAGATTCAGTTGGAATCCCGCTTTGAAGAAGATCTAGAGGCAGATTCCCTTGATGTCGTAGAAATGATTATGTTATTAGAAGAAGAATATGAATTCGAAATACCGGAAGAAGTGGCTGAGAAACTCAAGACTGTAAAAGACGTAGTTGACTATATCGAGCAAAATCGGCCCTAATTGTAAAAGAGGTGAAAAATTGATACCACGCAGAGTTGTCATCACGGGGATGGGGACAATTAATCCCGTCGCCCATGATGTAAATGATTTTTGGACCAGGCTGCTGGCCGGAAAAAGCGGTATAGGTTTGATTGATCGCTTCGATGCCAGCGATTATCCGACCAAAATTGCCGCCCAGGTGAAGGAGTTCAGTCCCCAGGATTATATGCCCAGAACTGAAGCCCGGCGTATGGACCCATTTATTCAATATGCATGTGCTGCTGCCCGTATTGCCTTGGAAGATGCGGGCATGGATCTTGGTAAAATTGATGCCAACAGAGCTGGCGTGCTGATTGGTACTGGTATTGGTGGACTTGAAATATTTGAGAAGCAGTGCCAGGTTTTACAGAAGCGCGGTGTGGCGGGTATCAATCCGTTCTTTATTCCTATGTTAATCCCCAACATGGCATCAGGCCATGTTTCCATCATGTTTGGTGCCCGGGGACCCAGTGGATGCTCAGTAACGGCCTGTGCTACCGCGACGAGTTCTATCGGTGATGCCTATCGTTTTATTCAGCATGGAGATGCTGACATAATGATCGGCGGAGGCACGGAAGCGCCCATTACTCCTTTGGCAATTGCTGGATTCTGCGCCATGAAAGCTCTGTCTACCCGTAACGATGAACCAGAAAAGGCCTGCCGGCCTTTTGACCTGGATAGAGATGGTTTTGTTATGGGTGAAGGATCTGCCGTAGTTATCCTGGAAGAGCTGGAACATGCCAAGCAGCGCGGTGCCAAGATATATGGCGAGTTGGTTGGTTATGGCAGCAGTCTGGATGCCTATCATATTGTTCAGCCTGATCCTGAAGGAGATGGTGCAGCGCGGGCATTAAGAGCGGCCTTAAATGAGGCTGGAATTCAACCAGGTGATCTCGACTATATGAATGCTCATGGAACCGGTACCCATTTTAACGATATGGTAGAAACCAAGGCTCTTAAAAATGTCTTTGGAACAGAAAGCTCAAATTTGGCCATTACTTCAACCAAATCTGCTACCGGCCATATGCTGGGAGCAGCTGGAGCCGTAGAATTGATCGCGACAGTATTAACTATGAACCATAACCTTATTGCCCCCACCATAAACCTTGATAATCCTGACCCTGAATGCGACCTGGATTACGTCAGGGGCGTGCCCCGGGAGAAACAAATAACCATTGCCGCATCGGAGTCACTAGGATTTGGCGGGCATAACGCGGTACTTATTATCAAAAAGTACGCATAATAGGAGTTATTATATAATGGATATAAATGAAATATTGCAGGTATTACCCCATCGCTACCCGTTTCTTCTAGTTGATCGGATCGTTGAGCTGGAGCCGGGAACAAAAGCGGTTGGGATAAAAAACGTTTCCATAAACGAACCGCACTTTGCCGGCCATTTTCCTGGCCGGCCTATTATGCCTGGAGTCCTTATGATCGAGGCCATGGCTCAGGTAGGAGCTTGTGCTCTCTTCAGCCAGGATAAATATAAAGGGCAGTTAGGATTCCTGGCCGGGGTCGACAAAATGCGCTTTAAGAGACAGGTAATCCCCGGAGATATATTGGTGATAACCAGCCGGGTTATCAAGTTAAAAGCTAATTTTGGATGGTTCGAAGGGGAAGTAAGGGTAAATAATGACTTGGTCTGCCGGGGCGAGCTGATGTTTGGAATCGAGAAGCCGTCTGGGAAGGACGATGAAAATGTTTAAACCAAACTTTAAGCAAAAAAAAGCTTATATAGACCTTTCAGGTATTAATAGATCTCCCCTTACGCTTGATTCGCGAGAGGGGAATTTCCCATGCCCGACTTGTTCGGCTTTAATATCTGAAACAGAGATACTCAAGAATAATGATTTTTGTCCTCGCTGTGCCCACCACTTTGCAGTAACCGCCAGGGAACGCATATATTCTCTTTGTGACGAAGGGACCTTCCAGGAATGGGATGCTGATCTGACCTCAGGTAATCCTCTGGCCTTCCCTGATTATGAAAACAAACTCGAGAAGTCGCGTGAAGAAACCCATTTACCTGAAGCTATAATAACCGGCAAAGGTAGCATCGGGGGAATGCAGTGTGTCATTGGAGCTATGGAGCCGCGGTTCATGATGGGAAGCATGGGTTCCGTAGTCGGGGAAAAGATATGCAGGGCCATCGAAGGTGCAATTGAACGCTCATTGCCGGTTATCCTTTCCTGTTGCTCCGGTGGAGCACGTATGCAGGAAGGTATGCTGTCTCTTATGCAAATGGCTAAGACCAGTGCCGCGGTGGGGAGATTGAACCAGGCCGGATTGCTTTATATTTCGATTCTGACCCATCCTACCACTGGAGGAGTTACCGCCAGCTTTGCTTCTCTGGCCGATATTATAATCGGCGAACCCGGTGCCCTAATTGGATTTACCGGTCCCCGGGTCATAGAGCAGACCACTGGTCAAAAGCTGCCTAGCGGTTTTCAGCGTTCCGAATATCTCTTGCAGCATGGTATGATCGATATTATTCAACCCAGGTTGGAAATGCGGTCATTGTTAATTCGCTTGCTGACCGTTCATCAAGGAGGAAATAATGGCCAATAGTAAGTTTGAGTTTGAATCTAATTATAAGTTGCTGGAGAGCAAGCTGGAGGAGTTAAAACAGCTCTCAATTACTTTAGATTGTGACTTCAGCAAAGAGATAGCCAATGTAGAAAAAAGAATAAACGAATTAAAGGCAGAAAGGTATAAACACCTGACCCCCTGGGAACAGGTTATCTTATCGCGTGATTTAGAGCGACCAATGACCAGGGATTTTATTGATTATTTATGCAGTGAGTTTATCGAAATGCATGGTGATCGTTTATACGGAGATGATCCTTCGATCGTAGCAGGTATAGCCGTTTTCGAAGAGCGGGTGGTGACTGTTATAGGCCACCAAAAAGGACAGGATACCAATGCTAATATAAAACATAATTTTGGAATGCCGCGACCGGAAGGCTATCGAAAAGCCTATCGGTTATTAAAGGAAGCCGAAAAATTTGGCCGCCCGGTAATCACTTTTATCAATACCCCTGGCGCCGATCCAGGTATCGGGGCAGAAGAACGCGGGCAGGCCTGGGCTATCTCCCAATTACTTTTGGGCCTAAGCAATATCAAGGTACCGGTGGTCTCGGTTATTACTGGTGAAGGCGGCAGTGGCGGTGCCTTGGCCTTGGGCGTTGCTGATCGAATCATTATGTTTTCCAATGCTGTTTTTTCTGTAGCTTCACCTGAGACCTGTGCATCCATTCTATTGCGTGACGCCAGAAGAGCAGACGAGATGGCTGAGTCTCTCAAGCTGAACGCATCCTCGTTGAAAGAATTGGGGATCATTGACGAAATTATCAACGAACCTTCTAATGTTA
>JAXDBN010000186.1:0-8740 GCA_034678805.1 Syntrophomonadaceae bacterium | reverse complement strand
GAGTAGGTCGAGAAAGGTTCGTTGGAGCTTACCTTTTGGCCCAGACCGATCTCAGCCACAAACCGGGTTGACGTAAGATATTTAGGCCACTGGCGACATATAGGTCCAATTATTTTGGGACAGAGATCATCAATTGATATCTGTCCCACTATGTTTGCTGACCATATTTTCTTTGCGGGGTGCGTCAACCGATGGGTATTTTTACACTGTTTTGTGGAAAGATATCGGCGAGGTGAGATAAATGGACAATCAATCTATCCAAGTAGAAGGGCTCGGGTCTGTTTATGGTACAGAAAAATTCGGCCCCCTTAGGAAAGTCTTACTTCACCAACCGGTAAAATCATTACCTATTGTTACCAATGATAATTACTCCTATTTTCTTTACGATCGGATTCCAGATATCGAATCTTACCTTAATGAACACCAGGACTATGCCAATCTGCTTAAATCATTGGGGGTCCAGGTTTTTGAATTATCTGACCTGGTTTTTAATAACCGCGATTTATTGTACCGCCTTCCCAACCTGGCCTATATGCATGATACCTGTGTAGTCACCCGGGATGGGGCTATCCTCTCCAAAATGTCTTCCGGAGCGAGGCAACACGAGGAAATCGTGGTCAAAGAGGCTGTGCAAAATCTAGGCATTCCGATTTACTATGAATTCGCGGAGGGGGAACAGTTTGAAGGTTGTCTCCTGCTTTCACCGCAAACTCTTTTTGTGGCCGAAACCGAGCGTCACAGCAGAAGGTCAATTGAGAAGCTGGTTCCCTGGGCGCTTAAACTCTTTGATGAAGTTGTTTGTGTATCCATACCCAAAATAAGGCGCTTTATGCATTCAGATATGGTTTTCAACCGGGTTAACGAATATGTAGCCCTGGCCTACCTGCCCGCAATTATATCTACCGTGCAGTATACCAGGACGGGAATTAACGTAATAGATAATTTCGTCGATTTTATGGCCCGGCGCTGGATAGAAATAATAAACATAACTGATGAAGAACAACGGCACTGGGCAACCAGCTTCGTGCCTGTAAATTCGGATACGATCATCCACTACGACATAGCTCTCAATAAAAATACCAAACGAAAACTTGCTCGCCAGGGAATTAAGATCATCGAATTCCATCCGGGAGCATTGCTGGCCGGCGGAGGCAGCCTCCGCTGCCTAACCCTGCGTTTATTAAGATCTTAAAGGACCAAAAGGTCTTCATCCCATTTTTTTGGTTAAACCCTCGGCCACATAATCGATGATTTCGTCCATTATCCTGGGAAACATATCTTTGCCCAGTTCGTCCTTATTCAACCGCAGCATCAAAACGGCTTTGAGGACTCCATTGGCTACCTCCGGGTCCACGTCTTTCAATACGCCGCGATCGATTAAGATTTGCGCAAAAGAGATCCCTTTTTCCGTATGAGCTTGCGCATAATTGGTTCTCAGGTGCTGAGGTATTTTGCGCAGGATCCGCTCATGATCTCTCTCTTGAAACCATTGATGCAGCAGAGGATTCTCATCGGCCATTTGGTAAGCCATATGCAGGAAAGAGGCAATAAGCTCTTTGGGCGGAAGATCCTTCTGGAGGTGCCCTCCTATCAACCGATTCGAGATCTCTTCCTGGTCCTGTAGAATGACGTAGAACAGTTCCTCTTTGGAGTCGAAGAACTTATAAAAAGAACCTTTGGCAATGCCGCAGGCCTGCACGATATCGTCGATACTGGTCTTGGCCAGGCCATACTTGATAAAAAGCTCTTTTCCTTTCGTCATCAGGCAATTCCTGATTGCTTCTTTTTCGCTGTCAGTAAACTTCGCCACCGGACAACCCCTCTACATTTTTTGGTGACTATCTGTTGACATTGAGTCACCAAGTTTGTAAAATAATCATAGCAAGGATATTTTCCGTTGTAAAGGCAGCTTTAAAACAGCGCCTTAATTTTAACCCATTTTGTGACTGGGCATATATATTTGGTCACGTGGTTGGCATTTTATCATTATGGTACGGAATTTATCACAGCCGGCAAATTATAAAAAAGGGGAGTTTATCATGCCATTCGCAAGTGTCAACGGAATCAAGCTCCATTATAAGATCCAGGGCAAGGGCCCACGCCTTCTGTTTATCCATGGCATAGGGGCGGATTTGACAAGCCCCATAAGTATTTTTAATACCGCTGTGCCCGACCATTTCACCGTCCTGGCTTTCGACCCGCGCGGGCTGGGGGAATCCGACAGCCCGATGGAGTCCTGCAGCATGGCGGATCTGGCTGATGATGCCGCCGCTTTGGCGTCAGCGGTCGGCTGGGATAGTTACTATGTCCTGGGGGCTTCTATGGGCGGTATGGTAGCCCAGGAGCTGGTCTTAAGGCACCCGGCGGCGGTCAAAAAGCTGGTTCTCGGGGTGACCAATGGCGGAGGGGGCGCTGATAAATCGGGGCCACAGGTTATTGACCAACTGGATCAATTGTCAACCATTCAGAAATTGCAACTGTCCGATCTGCGGCAGGATGAGGCCTGGGCTGCCGCCAACCCGGATATGGTAAGGACCTTCGAGACACAATCCAACGCGGCCAGGGCCGCCCTGCAGGCCAACCCGGATGTGCTGAGGGGTTACAACCATCAGGTGGAGGCAGTCATGCAGCATGACGCCTTTGACCGCCTGGGGCAGATTTCGGTTCCAACCCTGGTCTTTGGCGGACGCTACGATGGCAGCAACCCGCCCGAAGTAACCCGCCGCTTTGCCAGCCAAATTCCCGGGGCACGGTATGAACTGCTGGAGTCGGGACACGGCAGCTGGTACTTCGATCCGGCCGCCTGGCAGATGATCATCAGTTTCCTCCAGGAGAGTCATCCCCTCGCCAGTTAACTGGCCGGGTAATGCAGTTTAACCTCCTGTACGGCCGGGTTCCACTGCACCGAGCATCCCAGGGTTTCAGCGGTGAAACGCAGGGGCAGCATAGTACGCCCCGGGGGCAGCACCACCGATATCACTCTTTCGTTATTGGGATCGATTCCGCTCCAGTTTAAACCCGTCTTCGAAGTTGGTCTTGTCGTCCCAGCTGAGCTGAACAAAATCGCTGCCGGTAGAGTCTGCCTGTAAATTCGCCGGCGCAGCTATGAAAATAAACACCGGCTGTATGATCGGATCTATAATGCCAATGTCTGACCGGATTTTGAACTCCCCGCTGTAATAAGAATACTGTGCATCATTGCCTATCATGTCTTTACCCCATACCTCAAGCATAATATAGCAGTGGTCGCTGTTTATTTTGGGTACGGTCCAATTAGCCCTAACACTTTCCCAGTTGCTCTTGTTGTCGCTGGAAAAATATAAACCATTAAAATTAGCGTAGCTGCTGAGAGTATACCTGATTTCCACGGTACTTTAGCCGGATTTAAATGAATTTCTTCGGCAATGGTTCCTTGCCCATCGCTTCTACCGCGGCAGCTATTGTCTGAAGACCGTGCGTTACCATCATGGTGGACTCTCCATGAGCAATAAGCTTACCGGCTTCGTTTACCATGTTTGCTTCCGACATGCAGATACTCTTGCCTACTTTGATACTATGGCCTTCAATAATCAAACGGCCTGAATTAGATGACCCCAGCATGGTCGAGTTCACGTCTACTGTCACGTATCCGGCGTTCTCGTCCAATTCCCCATAGCAGGCCCAGTAGCATGCCGTGTCAAGCAGCGAAGCGTACACCCCTCCATGAACGGTGGCAAAAGGAGTCAGATGTTTCTTCTCGAGATCAACCTCCACTCTTGCATAACCTTCGCGGATTTCGCATATTTCCATTGATAACAGCTTGAAATATGGAGCATTGTTAACCAGATCCAGTATTCTCTTGATATGTTCCGGATTCAGTTCTCTCATTCTCATCCCCATCCCCCAATAATTTCCGACCTGCATTAATGTACCGGGTTTATGAACTGGACACTAATGATTAGCCCTGGTCTTGCCCAGCAAAATCTCGGCAACATCGCCCTTGGCACGGAAACTGGTAATTAAAAGATACGGTGCCAGCACGCTGATCCCGCCAAAAAAGCCCAGCACTCCGAGGACCATACCAAAAGGTGTGAAATGATGACGCCAGGCAAGCCATAGTCCGCTTAGCAGTAAAAAGCACATGAAATCAGAATTGAACTGTCCAGACCAAGTCATTGCTGCTATATCGCCAAAGAATTGTGGAAATAAGTTCAGGCCGTGATTAATGACTACAGGGGTTGTGTAACCGACGATCCACACTATCATAACTGCCAGAAGAAAACGGAATGCCTGCATAAGATACCTCCTTTACATCATTGACCCGGTTTTTCCAAACCGTTCGTTTCCGTTTGCATAAAAGGTCTACCAGACTTATTATATAAATGTAGCGACCGCTACATGAAAAGTCAAGCAGAAGGGAATACACCAAATGAAAAAAAACGAAGGTAAAAGGGATGCTATTGTAGAGCGGCTGGCCGATCATCTGCTGACACATGGACTGAAAGAAGCGAGCCTGCGTAAGATGGCCGTTTCAGCTGGTATTAGCGATCGCATGCTGCTTCATTATTTTGTTGATAAGGATGAAATGATTGCAACCGCCTTGGCTCTGGTGGAAAGAAGACTCACTGCTTTGCTGGACAGCGCCCGAACAGAATCAATGCCTTTCCAAGCGCTGCTTCCTTTTTTAGCCGCCATGCTCAATGATGCCAGCGTGCGTCCATACACCCGTCTGGCTCTTGAATTGGCAGCTGCTGCAGCCGGAGGGGACGAGTTTTTTCGGACTACTGCCCGGCATATATTCACCAATTTCTATGAGTGGATCGCTTCAGTATTGAAAGTGGAAGAGGAGGATCAGCGAGCACAGCTGGCCGCCCTCGCCTTTGCTATCATTGAAGGCTGTGTCCTTCTGGATGCTGTCGACTCTGGACTTATCGTCTCCCGGGCCATGCAAGGGGTCGCGTTATCGAATCTGAACTATTACCCGGAAGGATAAATGATAAAATCCTTTTATCAATAGATGGCCGATAATCTGCGCGAAGAGGAGGGGGCACAGCCCCGGCCGAAAGGTATGCCATTGGTAGGATCAACTGATAGGCATGGGGAATTTATGATTCTGGTAATTATCAATTAAGAAACGGCTTTGTTCCCGGTCAAACAGTTTATTATACTCTACCGTATTTACATAGCAGTCATAGATGGCATATGGATAAATCGGAACCAGGAACAAAAAATACTCCGGTTTTATCACCGCGGTGGCTTGGGCAAAATCACCCAGCAAGGTATAATGAACAGCCGGCAGAAAATGTGCTAAATAGGAGGTGCCAACCCACCAGATAAGTAAATAGAAACTGGTCGGCACCCGGTGGGTATAAAGATGGCCCAGACCAGGCATTAGAAATGAGAAGGCGGCACCCGTCAAGGGATTGCGTTTATCCAAAAAACCTATTTCCCAGGTATCTATTTTAAAGGGTATTATGGCCGAATCCTCGCGGGCGGCCAGTAAGGAATATTTGTTCAAATCCACGGTAAGCTGGTAGCTGCTCCAAACCGCGAAAATGAGTACGGGAACATAGATCAGCAGCCATTTGGTATCCAGGACTTGTTTGGCCAATTCGGGCTGCCCGGTCAAGCCGAAAATAATGGCCTGGTTAAGATGAGACATGGTATTTACGATTACAGCGGAAATGATCAGTAAGAATCCTTTGATATAGCTGCCCATGATAAGGAATCCCAGCCCCGGAAACATTGCTGACCAAAAGGCAGTAATCCAGGGATTTTTAAGATGGAGCAGATTTATGGTCAAAGAGGAAACCACACCGCTGGGGCGGCGTTTATTTCTTATCGACTCGGGCAGTTTCTTTTACATCAGGCCGACACCCCATCTCTTATAGAAGTGCGCAGCCGGTCCAGTTTTCCAACCCCCAGGGCCATGTTATCCCAGAGCACTTTTTCCACCATTTCGTATTGTTCGGGGCGGCAGAGTATGGTCAGCACCACTTCAGTATTACTTTTGCCTGCTTTAGCTTGATTGCGGGTTTCTTCGGCCAGCTTCTTTTTGCGTATCTTTCCCCCGTAATAATCCAGCAGGAAACCCAGCAGGGCTCCGCCCGCCAAACCTATCAGTCCCCAGATAATTGGCCCCCATTTCCAGATGAAGCCGTAGATTACCCCCAATTCCATAAATATCGCCCCTAAAACCGCAGCTCCATCGAATAGACTCATCCCGTCGGCCCGGTGAATGGTGTCAAATAGTTTTCTTTCCTCCATCCGCTTGTCCAAAGGAACCGCCAGGATGTTCTCCCTGGCTACTCCCCGTTTCTCCAGGTCGGTTATAGCCAGTTCCAGGTAGGCTGAATAATCAAAAGAAGCATATACATACATCTGCTGTCACCCTTTCATTTTGACGGTATGGGAAAATTCATATCCTGATAATTATCAACCAGGAAACTCCGCTGCTCCTGGTCATGCAGCTGATTGTAATGAACCGTATTGATATAGGCGTCATGAATCGCATAAACGTAAATGGAGGGCAGAAACAGCAGCCACTGGGGATCAGCCAGGGCAATAGCCTGGCTAAAGCTGCCCATCGCAGTCAAGTGCACGCACTGAAAAAAATTACTTTTGACAGCTGTGATCAACCACCAAAAAAGAATCAGAAAACTGGTGGTTACTACCCGGTGAGTGTAAAGATGGCCTAAACCGGGAGCCAACAAGGATAATACTACGGCCACCCAGGGGTGGCGTTTATCTAAAAAAGCGATGTCCAGGCTATTTATAGCAAAAGGCGCTACCACCGATTCTTCCCGGTCAGCCAGGATGGAGAATTTGTTAAGATCTGACGCGTTTCGGGCCGCTCCCCACATAGTTGCAACATATAAAGGTACATAGAATAAAAGCCAGTTGATATCCAAAACCTGTTTGGCCATGTCAAAACGCCCGGTAAGGCTGTAGTAGATGCCCAGGTTCAATTTGGCCTGCACGTTTATGAAGAACTCCAGAAATATTAAAATGAAGCCTTTAACATAACTGCCCAGGCTTACGTAAGCAAAACCAAGGTAGGAAGCGGCCCACCACATCATTACCCATGGTGACCGCAGATGCAGGTAATTGACATTATACGGGGATAAAATCCCCTTGGGGCGGCGTTTATTTCTGATAGACTCGGGCTGCTTCTTTTCCATAGCATCCACCACTTAAAAGTTTCATCTAGTATTTGCTAATTGTGAACAATATAACCCCGGTGTATTAGGCGGCTTTTTTGAGCTGTCTTCGGGCCGAGTTCCCCTGTAGATCCCGGGATTGTCCCGGTGCATGCAAAAAGGCTGCTTTGCCGCAGTTGCAGAATGATATATTATATAAGAATGTTAACCTGGGTAATATCCTGGTTGTATAAAAGCGGCCGAAGATGATTGAGGTGATTATACATGAGCGTAGATTATTTTGTGCAGTTGTGGAAAGAAATCAAAGACTATGAGCGCAGCTACAAGAAGGGCAGCAAGACGGTCTGGGACCGCAGGGTGGATGAATTCAACCATGATGGGCCCGACGAGCGCATCGAAAAGATAACCGCGCTATTACTGGAAAAGCAGATGCTTACCCCCAATAGCACCGTTCTGGATATTGGCTGCGGGCCGGGAAAATTTGCGATCGAGTTTGCCCAAACCGCCCAAAGCGTTACCGGCGTGGATATTTCCCCCAAGATGCTGCAGTCTGCCGCCGCCAACGCGGCTGCCAAAGGAGCGGGCAATACAGAATTCAAAGAACTGGACTGGAATAAAGCTGATCTGGCCGAGCTGCAATGGACAAGCAAGTTCAGCCTGGTAACGGCTATAATGTCGCCGGCCCTGGACAGCTTGGAGGGTCTGGATAAAATACTGGCGGCCAGCAGTGAGTGCGGCCTGCTGTGTCATTTTGTGGAACGCTATGACTCTGTCATCGATGAAATAAAAAGAAACATCCTGCACCGGCAAACCGTGGATGAGTTCGGCAATATCGGGATCTATTGCAGCTTCAATATTCTCTGGCATTATAAAATGTTCCCGGAAATTACGTATTTTGAGACGGAGAGAGAAAGGATTTGGACCCTGGACGAGGCGAACCGCCATTACCTTAACAGGGTGGAGGTATATGAGGAATTGAGCCCGGCCCAGAAGGCAGAAGTGCTGGAATTCGTTCAAAGCAAGGCGGAAAATGGCATGGTTAAGGAAAAGACGGCCGCTAAAATCGCCTGTATATTGTGGAGAAAATGATTGAAGTGCCTGCTGCTTGCCCCTTCCGCCGGGCGATACTATCTGCTATTGCTTGCGCGCTCGGCTTTTCTTATAGGAGTACCAGCCCAAAAAGAACAATAAAGACAGTACTGCCAGCCAGGGCAGGGCGGTGAAGATGAACACCACAAAGCTGCTGCCAAAGTTGATCAGCCCGCTGATGCTGCTTATAAACCCCTGCCAGGCTCTGCCCAGGGTTCCCTGCGGGGCCTGGATGGTGCCGGGCAGACCCTGCACCAGGGTTATGTTGATCAGGCTGTAAGAGGTGACGTTGGTCAGGTACTGGAGCCGCCCGCTCAGGACTTCTATCTCGCTGCGGGTTTTGCCCAGTTCGTTCTCGATGCTGATCACTTCGGTGATATTGGCCGCCTTATCCAGCAGGCTGAGCAGGCGTTGTTCCTTGGCCTGCAGTACCTTCAAGCGGGCCTGGGAGTCATAATACTCCTGGGTAACATCCTTGGTAGTGATAGTTTTGTCGGTGATCTCACCTAAAT
>JAXDBN010000185.1:0-6974 GCA_034678805.1 Syntrophomonadaceae bacterium | reverse complement strand
GTGACAATAGCGGAGAGGTCACACCCGTTCCCATACCGAACACGGCAGTTAAGCTCTCCTGCGCCGATGGTACTGCAGTTTTCTGTGGGAGAGTAGGTCGTTGCCAGGATTTTTTATTTTCTGAGTTAGGCTACCCACTAACAGTGGTGCAATTTAAGGAAACTGCTGCAGTCGGTAACATACAAGCCTAGGTTATAAATACCTGGAACAGTTACTCAGTTACTCAAGATTACCCTATTTCAGAAACTTATTTTATATATTATTTATATTTTATAACTTTTTGAAAAAGGGTAATTAGGGTAATTGGGTAACTCCTAAAAAGGAAAAATAGAGTCATATCCGTAGACACATTATCCGTTCCGTGATCTTACTCGGCAGGATAATGTAAAAGGTTGGCGAATAAAGAAAAAAATGAGTGACAGGCAACGATTGAAAGGGCTTAAGCAATTTTGAAACAGTATTTTACTCAAATTAAAGACAATAAACAGAAGTATACTATCTTCCTATTGGTTGCTGCGCTTTTTTTGGTTACCCGCTGTGCCTACCTTGACCGTGATCTTCCCCCTACTGGTATCAGCGCTTATGTTGCGATAGATGAAATGGAATATACAACTGCGGCTTTTAACCTTTATCACTTTGGAGACCTGCTTCATAATCCTCTGCCAATGATTGATTTACTATCCGCTAACGATACGCAACCGCAGCCAACCAACATATTGGAAATTGTACTGACATATCTTACGTTATCAATATTTGGCAACAATTATTATGGATTGCGGATGGCATCAGTATTGGCGGCCTTTGTTTCATTTGTGTTATTTTATCTTGTTTTACAACGTTTAAGGCCTATTGATAGGCAATCAAACGAAATAAATAGAACTGTTAATTATGATTACATGATTTATCTCATCATTTTTTACTTATTGTTTGACTTCTCGTTTTTGATGGCGGGCAGGGTAGCAGAGCCCACTATTTTTAGATTAATGGCACTATTAATAATAATATATATTGGTTCCTTACCTTGTTTTTCTTCAACCCTCACAAAAAGCTGGTATTCCTTACTTTTAGGATTTGTTTCTATGGCGTTGGTGGCTTTTGTCTATATCTATAATGTCTTTATTCTGATTGCCATGGCGGTAACGATTGTAACATGGTCCAAAAAAGGCGGATGGGCCATGTTACTCAAACAGACTGGTTTGTTTGCGCTTGGTGCTTTGATTTGTTTAGGAATTTACCAGGTTTGTATAGATGCATATTATCATACCAATATTATCATCTTTTTTCATAATCTGGCCGCGTTCCGCAGCAGAATCGGCATTGAGGCAAACACCATACAAAGCATTGAATCACTTTTTATAAATACATTTTTCATTTTCATGACTAATATTTTTAGATTCAATATTGCCTTTTTGTTTGTTTTTTTGGTTTCATTGCCCGTATTATTCAAGAAGCTCCGACACGAACCTTCTAATTTTAATCTAATGATTTTTAATCTTTTATTGTTTTTATTAATGCAGTCAGTGATTATCAATGATTGGCCCCTTAGAAAATTAGTTATTTTACTTCCACTTGCATTATTAGTTATCGCAATATCTTTTAATTCATTGGAGAAGAACAACATATATAGAGGCAGGTACCCAAGACTCTACTGGTTTGCCTGTATCCTTATTCCATTTGCAGTCTGGGCATTATATTGGTTTACACATTTTAACGGAGAGTATTTCGCAGAGATTAAGAATGGTATGTATTTGAACTTAGCTGTCTTTTTTATCATAGCAGCGGCAATGACGTTTACTTATATTAAAGGCAAGAATTTGTCTAAACCAACTATAATCATATGCGCAATACTGATGTTGCTGCCAAATATATATTTGGATAATCGGTATACCTATTCTAATCCCACCTTCTATTACCGGGATGCCATGATTGGCATGAGTGAAAAAATTAATGGGGAAATGATTGCCGGTGGATATTCCCAAGCTTTTAGACTATACAATAGTTCTATACCGGTTCTGGACTCCTATATATTCTCTTTTTCTCCGGAAAAAAGAGATAGCTATAATCGCAGCTTCGATTACCTTTTTGATAGTGGCATTACCAAATACAGCATTGCCTATATCGATGACCAAACACCTGAATCTCCTTTCAGCAGTGCATATCTGCAAAACCATGGATTAAAATTAATTGAACGATACGAACTCGGCAATCACGTAAATGCTCAGGTAGGATTATATGAAATGGAGAAATAACTCATTAAATGATAGGGATTAAATCCAATTATCTAACTTAAAAAGCAAAATGGGTATTATTTTGTATTTTTCATGAACCAATAAATACTATACTTACTATAATTTTGTTTACAGATGTCAGAAATTGTGATTCAATAAATCTAGAGAAAGGCAAACTCGCTGAAAAGCGGGGACGCAAAACCATGGGTCTAAGGCTTATTGCTATGACCGCCAGGTTGCCAAAGTAATTAATGGGTTATGAAAACCTGTTTGCAACCTGCATGGGCAGGTTTTTTTGTTGCCATAAATATCATTTGAATCCACCTAATGAATTAAATGAAAGGGTCCAGAGAGAATGAAAACAAAACTTGAAGCTTTGATTTTCTCCGGGTTTTTGTCATTGGCAATTTTATCTCAATACATAAGAGAGCCTAGATTTGACAGCGATATTCTCTGGAGCATAGCTATTGGGAAATGGATTGACATACATAAAGCATTTCCTATAGCAGACAGTTTTTCCTGGACGATTAACGGTAGGGAGTGGATGACCCATGAGTGGATCTACTCATTCCTAGCTTACAAAATGAGCACGATTTATGGCAGCCTGGGCATATACATAGTAACATTCGTACCCATTATCGCCACAATATATGTCCTGTACCTCATATCGAAGAGTTACGACAAACATCAAACCTATTTCTATGTAATGGCAATTACTCTTGGAATCGTGCTTCTATACATATTGGCTCTACCGTTCCGGGCTTATATTTATGCGTTATTATTTGTTGCCCTGCTAATCTACTTACTGTATTTCAAAGAGCCTCAAAAATATGACATGCTTCTGTACATGATATTATTCATCTTATGGGCCAATTTTCAGGTTTCAGTGTTTATCGGACTGATTATTCTGTGGGCGGAGATGGCCCGCCGCTTTCTGCTTGTCCCAGCCAAGAGAGTATTGACGATTAGTATTTGTATGTTAGGTACTCTTTCTACTCTGGTTAATCCCTACGGATACAAACTATGGACCTATTTCTTATTTGTTATGACCAGTATGGGAGTAACCAAAAGCAGCATAGCCGAGTGGCATGCTGTGGATTTTAATGAACCTTTGGTGCTGTTATTGTATCTTTGTTTATCTATAAGCATTATCTATATGCAATTTAACGATATCAGGAAGTCGCCCTCAAGACCCAATAAGTATGATTCTAATGAGCACGTTATATCAGAGAAGTTATATCAAAGGCTGATTAATTGGGTAAACGAATATCTTACGAGGGAAAGTTGTCTCCTAATCGGTTTTTGGAGTTTCTTTATTTATGCTCTTTATTCTATTCGCATGCTCGTATTTGCATTAATATTTTGGATCGTAATGATTTCGTATTATTTAGGGAAAGCAACAAAACTGAATTTTTCTCGTAAGGCTTTTAATATTTTCATACTTTTTTTTGCCGTAGTAATCTTTGGCAATCTATATAGTACTAATTTTGCAGTGAAAGACATTTTCACCTGTGACCGCAAAGTATCTCCGGTCGAGGAGGTGGCATATCTTAAAGACCATCCCGCTTATTCGAACCATCTGTTTAATGAGTATTTATTTGGCGGGTACTTGATCCTAAATGACATACCGGTATTTATTGATGCGCGATCTGACTCATATATTAAGTTTGGTATTCAGCAAAAGTATATGGATATCACTAGCCTTAAAGAAGATCCCCAGATACTGCTCGATGAATTAGGGGTTGAGAATTTGTTAATTACCAATGGGGTGTTGAAAAAATACATAGATATTAATCCAAAATGGAAATTGGTCTATGGAGGACCAAATGCGTTTATATACTCCAGGATCAATTTTGGTGAATGAGAATTGGGTGCAGCCCAATAGCTATGTTGTGATTATGGTGATAAGAAGAAAGGTGCATGTAAATGAAGGTGGTAATTCTAGCCGGGGGAGCGGGAACCAGGCTCAGTGAAGAGACTGGCACCAAACCTAAACCCCTGGTGGAAATAGGGGGCTACCCTATACTCTGGCATATCCTTAAAATCTATTCTTTTTATGGTTTCAATGAGTTTATTATCTGCCTTGGATACAAGGGATATATGATTAAGGAATACTTCTCTAATTATTTTCTGCACATGAGTGATGTTACTTTCGATATGGAAAAAAACCAAATGGAGGTTCACCATAAGCATTCGGAGCCCTGGAAGGTGACCCTTATTAATACCGGCGAAGAGACCATGACCGGGGGGCGTATCAAACGGATCAAGGATTATATTTGCAGCCAAACCTTTATGCTCACCTATGGAGATGGAGTAGCCGACATAGATATAAATAAATTAGTAGACTTCCATAATCGTAGTGGTAAAATTGCAACTTTAACAGCAGTGCAGCCGCCGGGACGTTTCGGTATGGCCAATATAAATTCTGAAGATGAAGTCATTTCCTTTGTGGAAAAACCGGTTGGCGATGGAGCCTGGATCAATGGCGGCTTCTTCGTCCTTGAACCGCAGGTCTTTGATTATATAGCCGGGGACCATACCATTTGGGAAAAAGAACCCTTGGAGAGTTTAGCTGTCCAACATCAGCTAATGGCCTTTAAGCATCGTGGTTTCTGGCGTCCTATGGATAGCCTTAGAGATAAAAACATCCTGGAGGAAATGTGGACTTCAGGCCAAGCACCATGGAAAATCTGGTGATAAGGGTGATGGATATCTTCAACGGGATTTATTCGGGCAAAAAGGTTTTAGTAACCGGTCATACCGGCTTCAAAGGTACGTGGCTGTCTATATGGCTTGATTACCTGGGCGCCGAGGTAGTTGGTTATGCGTTGCCTCCCGACACTCATCCAAGTATTTTTGAAACCACCGGACTCGCAAAACGTATAACCCATTTAGAAGGTGATGTCCGCAATTATGAGGAGCTTCAGCGGGTGATTCATAATCATAAACCGGATATGGTTTTTCACCTGGCTGCACAGCCCCTGGTTCGCGTATCATACGCAGAACCCAGGTACACTTACGAGACCAACATTATGGGAACAGTCAACCTTTTGGAAGCAATCAGGAATTCCGGCACTGTTAGAGTATGCACGGTAATAACCAGTGACAAATGCTATGAAAATCAAGAGTGGGTATATTCCTACCGGGAGAATGATCCCTTGGGGGGATTTGATCCCTACAGTTCCAGTAAAGCAGGATCCGAGCTTATAGTTGGTACCTATCAAAGATCTTATTGCAATGCCAACAATATAGCCCTGGCATCAGCTCGGGCAGGAAATGTAATCGGCGGGGGAGATTGGGCGTTGGACCGCCTGGTTCCCGATGCTGTCAGGGCTCTGGCCGAAAATAGACCAATATTAGTACGTAATCCCCAGGCAGTCCGGCCATGGCAATTTGTCCTGGAACCATTATCGGGATATTTATGGTTAGGTTCGCAGATGTGGGATAAAGGCATTGAGCTGGCTTCGGCTTGGAATTTCGGACCCAATGATGCAGTGATTCTAAATGTTGGCGAACTAACTACCAGACTGATTGAAAAATGGGGAAACGGTTCCTGGCAGGATCAATCAAATAATAGTGAGCAAAGTTTTCACGAGGCGCTATACCTGCAACTGGATTGCAGCAAATCTCGCAGAATCCTGGGTTGGTCCCCGGTATATCAGTTGGAAGAAGCAATAAGCTCGACTGTAGACTGGTACCAAAATTTCTACAATAATCCCAATGATGATATGTATGGTTTTACTTTGAAACATATAAATGAATACGTTGGACAAGCCCGCAAAAAGGGTCTGGCTTGGACGGGAACGGGTGACAATGATGAACGCTAAGGAACAGCTGGAAAAAGTAATAAAAGAAAAGGTCAGGGAATATTATCAGCTGGTCCACGCCCCGCAGAAAACTTTTGTTCCCGGCGAGACCAGAATCAACTATGCCGGCCGTATCTTCGATGAACAGGAGATGCAAAACCTGGTTCAAAGTGCCCTGGATTTTTGGTTAACCAGCGGAGAATTTACCGATCAGTTTGAGGATGGTTTGGCAAAATTCCTGGGAGTAAAATACTGCAGTGCAGTTAATTCCGGCTCATCGGCCAACCTGCTGGCGTTTATGGCCTTGACAGCCGATGAATTAGGCGATCGGAAAATCAAACGCGGCGATGAAGTAATTACTGTGGCCGCGGGATTCCCGACTACGGTGGCGCCCATAATCCAGTATGGGGCTATTCCGGTCTTTGTGGATGTTGAATTAGGTACTTATAACGTGGATGTGAGCCAATTGGAACCTGCTCTAAGCGAAAAATCAAAAGCGATAATGCTTGCTCATACCCTGGGCAATCCATTTGATATAAGAGCAGTTAAAGACTTCTGCCAAAAACACAAATTATGGCTTATTGAGGATAATTGCGATTCATTGGGATCCAGGTACGACAGCCAGTATACTGGAACCTTTGGTGATTTGGCGACCAGTAGTTTTTACCCAGCCCATCATATAACTACCGGGGAAGGAGGGGCAGTATACACCAACAATGCTTTGCTTCACCGGATAGTCAATTCACTCAGGGATTGGGGACGAGATTGCGTATGTCCATCAGGAAAAGACAACACTTGCGGGCATAGGTTCAGCAGGCAATTTGGGGAACTTCCCTTTGGTTATGACCACAAATATGTGTATTCACATTTTGGCTACAACCTAAAGATGACCGAGATGCAGGCAGCTATTGGGTGTGCACAGTTACAGAAATTACCTACT
>JAXDBN010000184.1:0-4443 GCA_034678805.1 Syntrophomonadaceae bacterium | reverse complement strand
TTGTAGCTTAATCAGCTTTCCTGTCCGATTCTGAGACTTTTCCGAAATGCGCAAAAAAAGAACCGGTTCTGCCGGTTCACACGGATGCTATTATCTTTAGTTCTATGCACCAATTTTAATTACATTGGCCCAATCCGGTGCTTGACCATCTCCAGAGAGGACCACAATAATTTTTATCCCTCTGGGCGGGTGTTCTGGCCATGAGGTAAGACCGTCGGTTATGACAATTCCCAATTGGGGAATGGGTTTCAACTTACCCAGGGCAGCCAGACCTGCCCCCATATCGGTCCCGCCCCCGCCTGCCAGCTGGATTTGTTCCGGACGAAATACCCTGCGACAGGAGTGTACTGTTTGGTCTACCGCTAATACATATACGCCCTGTTTTTGGCCTAAGGCCTTTAGAATGCCGGCTATTTCTGACATAGTCTGGGCCAGCATTTTATCTGAGATACTGGCGCTGGTGTCGGCTATGATGGCAACTGTAGGTACAGGACAGCGCATAGAGGGAAAAATAACATCCCCCTTGCCGATTTGTCCCTGGCGGCGCGATGGACGACGATAAGAGTAATCCGTAGCACCATTCATGTCAGCTGCTGCGCGGCGAATAGCAGCTGCCAGCTGTTTACGCCAGTCAACCTGGGGATGTAGAATCTGTTGTGCCCAGCGGGCCCAGTGGCCGGGGACACGGCCCTGGCCTCGGGTGTATTCCTTGATTTGATTGGCAACATCTCTGCGGATCAATTCCGCTTCCGTTTTGCTGAGACCGGATGATGAACCTTTACCAGGGGGTGAATTCTCCCAGGGCTCCATTTGTCCTGTAGCACAGGATCCGCATCGCCCTGAACCTGGTGCAGGAATCTCTTTTCTATCGTATTTCTGGTCAGACGGACTATTATTTCCATTATTATTGTCTTTATTTGAATCATTTCCAGTCCCTGCTTCTGAATCTAATCCATTAACATCACTGTCCCGGCTGTCAGACGCATGAGACTGGTCATCGGGTCCAGACTCCTGATTTTCTGGTTGGTTTTGTGAGCCAGATTGGTTATTATTATGCTCTTCTCTTTCTTCTTCACAAGGTTGATCAGACCGATTATCCAGGTTCTGATCATCTGAATTCTCCCCGTTCTCCAAGGCAGCATAGTACTCCTCGGCCAGCAGATTTTCCGGCATCCCAATTGACTGGGGGGTTAACGGCGGGACTGGAAATTTTAATTTTTCACGGATAAGATCATCATTGATTTCTGCATCTGCCGCCACATTACTAAGGCGTGGATCGAAGTCTTTCATGCGTTCGGCATGATTACGAAGCAAATGGCATATTTCATGATAAAGAATAGCTTCAATACCTTCCACCGACCACTCGGTTAAAACGGCTGGATCGTAATAGAGGCGCCAATACCTGTCTACTCCCAGGGTTTTTAGACCCGGCCTGGGAATTGGCTGCAAAGCCCAAGCAGCAGATGCCAGGTAAGGACGTTCTTTAGCCAACAGGACACGGGCAGCCTGCAGCTCTTGAGGTAAAATCATGCCTGTAATACCTCCATACATTTCAGGGCTTCCACAGTTTCGATGATTCCCGATGTTTGGCCTGCCAGCATAAAATTTTCCGGGAATATGTCCTCAGGGATCCTAATATTTTGGGTTAATTCTCTCTGTATCTTGATTGGTTCAGGAAATGCGAGACATCTCCTATCGACTGGATAGGGATAGAAATTCGGGAAAAAGTATGTGTAACGATGATTGCGCAACCTGGGCAGAAATACCGGCGGGAAATCCTCGATGATTTTTTTCAATAAAGGGGCAGCATCCTCTGCGTAAACCGAAAAAGTTTCAATTTGACTATCAGTTACAGTAATTAAGGACGAACAGATGGGTATATCCTGTTTAATACTGTAGAGACGGTATTCGTGTATTCCTTGGGGACCTGAATATACCTTAGTCTTCCAGGCATTGGGACGGTTTTGATGCATACTTTCCAGTTTGCCAATCCACTCTACTCCCAGTAAAATTTTCAAGATGATATAAATGAGATAGGCTGGCAATTTGGAATCGTCTGCGTTATAAAAATCCAACCGGTTCTCCTCATCACTGTCCAGTCTTATTAAAACCCGGCCCGATTGCAGAGTTCCGGCACCGTTTTCAATCCAGGGAAGGCTACGGTATTCATACAAAGGAGCTTTCACATCAAACCTCCCTGCTGAAGGAGCGGTACAAAAGGCCGTAATTCATTGATCGGTAAAATAAATTCCGGCTTACGGGAAGAAGCTAATCTCTTAGCGGCAACTGCGGCAATGTCTTTTTTACCTTGCTCGGCGGCTTGTGCCAGTACGCTCCACGCGGCTGTCCACCGTTCTTCAGTCAATCTGTCTACAGCAGCGGTGATAATAGCAGTCAGTATGGCAAAGGCCTGGTCTCCACGTTCCGGCAACTGCAATTTCGAGGGATTAGCCAGGACCTCTTCCGGATCTAACAGGTCCAAATCGCGGCACCAGGCTAAGAACTCCAGGCAAGCACCCTCCCCAATACACCCAGCGATGAGAGCAGCAACTACATCTTCATCCGCTTGTACCGAATCAGCGGCAGCCAGTATCCTGGCAGCCATGAACCAGGATCGTGGGGACGGCCAGGCTTTACCGGCTTGACCCTCATCTCTTGGCACCTGCAGTAATAAATGGGGCCGGTGACGAACAAAGGACGCAACTAGTCCCTGTTTTTCAGGAACATAATTCTCCCACCGGGGCGGGAGGTGGGGCAAATCAAATACGGACCAACCTCTGATCATCCCGTCTATCCAATCCTGGGTGTCCAGAGACCAAAAAAGGTGACAAAACCGGTTTGCCAAGGGAGCAGAAAGATCCCATCCCCCTACCGCCATTTCGGGTGGATTTGCCGAGGCAACTACCGCAATATCACCCGGCAAAGCTAAATCCCCAACCACTCTCTCTAAAACCACTCTTAACAAAGCTGATTGGACCGCAGGGGGAGCAGTAGATATCTCGTCAAGGAAAAGTATGCCTTTACCGGCTTGAGCCAGACGATGAGCCCAGGCCGGCGGTTCCATGCGAACCCCCTCCTTGCCAACTACTGGGAGGCCGGAGAAATCAGAAGGTTCGCGGATAGATGCCAATACCACTTCGAGGGGGAGATTCAAAACATTCGCCAGCATGGTTACAGTGGCTGTTTTCCCTACCCCCGGGGGCCCCCAGGTTAATATAGGAATTCCCGCCTGTATAGCAATCGCAAGAGCATTAATAATAGACATAGGTTTTGCACCTCCATGGGGCCAGGCCAAAAGACCCGGGATATTACTTATGATTATCTTATAGGTTGTAACAACCCGGAATAAAACATACGTCTATGGGTTCCCAATCCCGCAAACAAATTATCGCAGAACAGGAAGAATTGCTTAATCGTATCCGCTGCCCGTTTAGACAATAAAAAGCCCGGAATAATCCGGGCTGGCAAGCACATTGATTTGATTAGAAACATTAGGCCTGTGCTTTTTTCAATCTTTGAAACTCCCATATAATCATAGCCAGAATGACTATGTCAAAAATGACTATCAACAGCATGATCAGCGAGTGACCATGTATATAGCTAAATAATTCGAAGATGATAAATAATCCGAATACGGCCACACCTACAGGAAATGCCCATAGTTTGCGCTCCAGCAGCAGTATTATGATTACCAGCTTGGTAATACCATGCAGAAGCATGTAGACTCCGACCAAGTGCTGCGAGCTGCTGGAAAAAGTTTGCCCGAAGTCAATCAAGTAGTTCATGAGCGGATCATCGGGATCCTCGCTCAATTCGGGAAGTGCAATCATCAATATACAGTGGTTAAGCCAGTTATGACTTATAAAAGTCATCAAGAAACCGCCGATAATTTCAACCAGTGAATTTAACGCTTTCAGCCCCAGGCCACCGAAAAAACCAATGTTTAGAATTGTATCTGCATTAAGTGCTTTTTTCATTACTACATCTTAACCTAATCAGGGTTATTTAAACATATTCTACTATATTACTTGCCATTAACTTACATCCTAATTTATTAATCCCATAATCTTCTCAAGTATAATGGTGATCATTATGACCCACAGTGCTACTATCGGAATTGCATAAAACCACCTTTTGGGCCTGCCTTCCTGCCACAAAGACTGGGCTTCCATCGTACAAGCAGTCATTATATCAGGTGGTATTAGTTTAATAGTCAGCCCGGCCAGTACTGGCAAAATGATAATATCATCAAGATAGCCCAGCACCGGTATGAAATCAGGAATGATGTCGATTGGCGACAATGCATAGCCTACGGTTAGAGCAGCTGCCACTTTGGCTGCAATAGGTGTATCCTTTCGCTGCAAGGCAATAAATATGGCCGGTAAGATTACCTTCATTGCATTGGCTCTTTCCCGCAAATTCATTTATTAATCTCCATATAAT
>JAXDBN010000183.1:0-4900 GCA_034678805.1 Syntrophomonadaceae bacterium | reverse complement strand
TTAGCCATATAATGGCATAATTAGGCCCTTGCTATCGGGAAAAAGCTGGGTTATAGTGTCACTGTATATGGAAATACTTATAGTCTGCGTCTTTTCTCCTGAAACGTTGTGTTATTGGCGGTGACCGGTCGTGCCGACGGGTCGGTATGTGGGAGATAAAACATGATAATTAATCCCCAGGCAGAATCATTTCTATTGTCAGGTTCCCATGAAACAGCATGTCTTTTTATTCATGGATTCACCGCCTCGCCGTCTGAGGTCTTCCCGGTTGCCCATATAATATATCAGAAGACTGGTTTTACGGTCAGTGGGCCGTTGTTGCCGGGCCATGGCTGTTCCCCCCGGGAGATGAACCAGACCTGTTGGGAGGACTGGTATGGGAGAATCGAACAGGAGGTCGAGTATTTAAGTAAACGCCATAAAAGGGTTTTCATAACTGGTTTGTCGATGGGCGGACTGTTAGGTCTGCATGCAGCCAGCAACCAGGAGCAAATCGAGGGAGTGATAGCCATAAACACCCCAATATACACCACCTCTTCTCGATTGATGAGTATGGCCCCCCTGTTGCGATACCTGAAACCTTACTACCGTAAGAGGGAAGTGCGGGACATGGTGGAACTGCAGAGACAGGGACGGTTCGCCTATGACGTTATGCCTATCAAAGCCCTGCAGAGCATGCATGCCCTGAGAAGTAAGGTAGTTGCGGAACTACCGGCTTTGGACCGGCCCCTTCTGCTGTTTCAATCCCGTTGGGATGAAACCGTCGATCCCCGCAGTGCCACCTTTATCAAGGATAAAGCGGAGAGGGCGCAGGTGAAACTTATTTTCCTGGAGAACTCCGGACACATAGCTACCATGGGGCCCGATATCCAAATGATCGCCGACCATATTATAGATTTCATTGGCTAAGATGCTGTAACATATTAATATATGGCTAAATTTACCGGGAGCGGCAATAGCCGTTCCCGGAATCATATTAAGGAGGAAATATCAGATGCAAAGAGAGGAAGCCTATAGTCTGCTCAAAGAAAACCTAACCAGCGAAAACCTATTCAATCATTCCCTGGCGGTAGAAGCCATCATGAGGGGATTGGCTGAACGTTTACAGGAGGATGTTGAAAAATTCGGCCTGGCAGGTCTTTTGCATGACATCGATTATGACCAGACCGGGGACAACCCCCATCAGCATTCCTTGGTTGCTGCTGAGATGCTCGAAAAGATAGGGCTTGAACCGGATATCATCTATGCTGTTAAGGTGCATAATGAGATACATGGCTTGGAACGTATAACCGTCCTGGATAAAGCCCTTTATGCCGCTGATCCGGTCAGCGGTTTTATAACTGCTGCGGCCCTGGTCCGTCCCGATAAGAAATTGGCGGAAGTACAGATGAAATCCCTGCGCAAAAGGTTCAAGGAAAGTGCCTTTGCCCGCGGGGCCAGCCGGGAACAAATGGATACCTGTTCGGAACTGGGACTGGAAAGAGATGAGTTCCTCAGCATCGCCCTGGAGAGCATGAAAAAGATTGCTGAGCAGATTGGCCTATAGAGCCCCAAATTTATCTTACTTGACTGTTAGAAATATATGGCAGCGGGTATACTAGGCTATAGGACATAATAAGGCATTGAGGAGGTGGCAGCTTGCTGACCAGCGAGGAAATTCTGGATTATATGCGCCAGGAAAGTTACAGGCCTTTGTCTTACCATGAACTAGCAGCAACGTTCAAAATTCAGGAGCAGGAAGAGGTCCAATTCGCCAAGCTCATGGGCCGGCTGCAAAAGGACGGCGAGATTCTTAGAACCCGTAAAGACAAGTATGGGGTCCCGGAAAAAATGAATAGTTATCGTGGCGTTATCAAGTTAAGCCAGCGCGGTTACGGGGTATTTACCCCCGAGGATTCAGATATAGCCGAGATATTCATTTATGGCCGCAACCTTAACGGGGCCATGCATGACGACCGGGTGCTGGTGAGGATCAGTCCCCGCAGCGGTCCGGGAGAACGCCCTGAAGGAGAGGTTATCCGGGCTATAACCAGGGCTAACAAAGACATGGTGGGGACCTTTGAAAAACGGCGTAACGCCGCCTATGTAATTCCTGACGATTCCCGCCAGATTTATCCGGTTTACGTCAAGACGGACAAGAAAAGCAAGGTCCGCAACGGGGACAAGGTTCTGGTGCGGATCAGCACCTGGCCCGATAAAGACCGTTATCCAGAAGGCCAGATTATAGAGGTGTTTGGCCGGAAAGGCCAGCCCGGGGTAGATTTGCAGATTGTTATCAAGAAGCATGGCCTGCGTGAGCGTTTCCCCAATACGGTGCTGGAGGAAGCCAGGCGGGCAGCGCGTCCGGTCGGGAGTGCGGATATTGCCGGCCGCTTGGACCTGCGCAGCCTGCGCATGGTTACCATCGATGGGGAAGACGCCAAGGACCTGGATGATGCGGTTTCAGTTGTGAAATTAGCCCAGGGATATCGTTTAGGGGTTCATATTGCCGACGTATCCCACTATGTGAGAGAGGACAGCAAACTGGATAAGGAGGCTTGTGAACGGGGCACCAGTGTGTACCTGGTTGACAAGGTTTTGCCGATGCTGCCGCAGGAACTATCCAACGGGATTTGCAGCCTGAATGCCAGGGAAGATCGCCTGGCTATGAGCTGTATCATGGATATCGATTCCGCCGGCAAGGTCCTCAAATATGAAATCGTACCCTCGGTTATCCATGTCCAGGAGCGTATGACCTACACCGCCGTCAACCTGATCCTGGATAAAAATGATCCCGAAACATGTGAACGTTACCGGGACCTGGTTGAGGATTTCCGCCTTATGAAGGAATTAGCCGATATTCTGCGCAGCGAGAGAAACAACCGCGGAGCCCTGGATTTCGATTTTCCCGAACCAAAAGTGATTGTGGATGAAAATAGTTTTCCCCTGGAAATAAAAATACGGGAAAGCGGCCCGGGCGAATCACTCATTGAGGATTTTATGATCAAGGCCAACGAAGTAGTAGCAGAGCACCTGCTCAAAAGGCAGGCCCCGGCCCTTTACCGGGTGCACGAAAAACCGGAAGGGGACTCCCTGGATCGGCTCAACAATGTGCTGGGAGTATTCGGGCATAAACTGCCGGAGAACCGCATAAATCCCAAGGCATTTCAAAAAATCCTGACCGGTATTAAAGGCAGCCCCGGTGAAAAAACCATTTCCCTGATGCTGCTGCGGTCGATGAAACATGCCCGTTATACCAACCAGGCGCTGGGCCATTTTGGATTGGCATCGCAGTTTTACTGCCATTTCACCAGTCCTATCCGCCGCTACCCGGACCTAATTGTGCATCGCTCCTTAAAATTATTGCTGGCCGGAGAGATGAAGGGAGAAAAGAAGGCCAAATTAGAAAAAAAGATGGGATTTTACGGTGAACACTCCACGGTTCAGGAAATAAGGGCCGAGGAGGCGGAACGTGACCTGGTGGCCATCAAGAAATGCCAGTACATGGAGCAGTTTATCGGTGAGGAATTCAACGCCGTCATTTCGTCGGTGATGGCCTTCGGATTCTTTGTGGAACTGCCCAATACGGTTGAAGGACTGGTGCACATATCCAGCATCCAGGATGATTATTATCAGTTCAATGACCGTAACTATACCCTGGTAGGGCCCCATAGCGGCCGCAAGTTTTCGATCGGCGACGAAGTGCGGGTGGTGCTGGTTAAAGTGGACCTGGATGCGGTTAAGATCGACTTCGAACTTGTCTGGTAATATGGGCTCCCGCACGGATTTGCGACTGGTTTCGCGTTGACGGGCCCTGATCACTCTTATATAATAGAGAAGCATCATTTAATGAACCCTGGCTTGAGCGATGAACTCGCTCCAGAGCGAGGGTTTATTTATCGAAGCCATGAGAATAGGGCCAAAATAAACGGGGGCAGCCATGAAGAAGAAAAAAGGCCTTCCGGCAGCAGTGGAAAACCGGAAAGCCCGCCATGAATATCATATTGAAGATGTCTACGAAGCCGGGTTGGTGCTGGTGGGTACCGAGGTCAAGTCGCTGCGCGCCGGCAAGGGCAATCTCCAGGATGCTTACGCGGCAGTGAAAGATGGGGAGGTATGGGTCCACAACTTCCATATCAGTCCCTATGAGCAGGGGCACCAGTTTAACCACGAACCCAAACGGCCTAAGAAACTGCTGCTGCATAAAACCGAGATTCTCCGGTTGCAGGTACTGCAGAAGGAAAAAGGTTATGCCTTGATTCCGCTTAAGGTAGTCTTCAAGCATGGCAAAGCCAAAATGGACCTGGCCGTGGCAGTAGGTAAGAAGCTCTACGATAAGCGGCAGGATATAGCCGAAAAATCTGCCCGCCGGGACATCGAAAGAGCCATAAAGGAAAAGGGCCGCGGCGAATGATCTTATCGGCAGGGCAACAGTCCTGATGCATAAAAGCGCAAAATGTGATATACTATGAGTTGCGAGTGGATATACCGCTCCACTGATCTGTACAATAAACCGTTTCGGCAGCCATTATTGTACTCCTTTTTCAAGGGGGCGCAATGGTTTCGACGGGGGATAAGATGGGTTGAGAAGCGAGCCGAGTTGTCGCCAGCTCGTTAAAAAGGTGAAAAAATTATAACTGCCGAAGATAACTTCGCACTAGCGGCTTAAGCCGCTCGTCCGGCCAGGTTTCCTAACGGCCTGGTGCAGGGCGTCACTTAGTTAGGGTACCCTTAAGCCTTCTTTCTCGAGGGGCTTTCTGGGGAAAGCAATCGGGGATAGCCTAAGGAAGCCTGTTCGTGGGCGTCTGGTGGCGAAGCTCAAAACACGGACTGCGCTCGGAGATGCTCTTCTGGTCTTTCTTTCGGACGGGGGTTCGACTCCCCCCGCCTCCACCAGATTATCTACCATCTATTGATAAAA
>JAXDBN010000182.1:0-3669 GCA_034678805.1 Syntrophomonadaceae bacterium | reverse complement strand
ATTATCCCCATGACATGCCGATGAATTATTGGGTGAATAAGAAATTAGAACAAATAGATGATTTTCAGCGCTATTTGGATGGAGCTGGCGCCAGCCTGGATGTCTATTCCACAGATGCGGACGTGGAGGAGCTTATTTATAATCTGTTGGATTACTTTGATATTGACCTCACGGATAAATCGGCAGACCAGGATACCGAAGCAAAAGCCAACACCATTAAAGAACTTCTTGACCCGCAAAAATGCAAAACAGCAATAACTCAGATCAACAAGTGGCTGGCTAAATGACCCGTAATGACCCTTCTAATGCGGGTTTCCCCTGCCTCCTAAACGGACTTAAATCAATGAACAGGTCTTTTAATTTGCCTCGCTCATCTTCACTGAAATTATTGAATAGGTACTCCAGCAGTTCCTCTTGTCTGGCCTGGCCCAGGGTAAGGCGGTACAACGAAAGTATCTTAATCAAGCGCTCGTGTTGATAAATGTATCATCCCTGGTCAACAAATCTCTCGGCGTTAATAAGATAAAATCATCGTTGAAACACTGAAGCAAATATGTTCTTGACCTCCATTATGGCTAGTTCATCGGACGAGTAGTTATAGCGCGTGCGTGTATTCAGGAGTCGCACGTAGTTTAATATTTCTAAATCATTTCTTGGATATTCTAATCACATCAGCTATTTCATCTGCAATTTCGTAAACGGTATAAACTGCCGTATTACGGGCAACTTTGTCCGCCAAAGACGGGCTGTAATTTACAACCTCTTGTTTAGTAATATCATGCCAGATTGGCAGTAATACTTGTTCTCCGGAAACTGATTTAGTAATCAACCCATCTAATTCGTAGTTTGTCCAACCTTTTTTTATAAAGGACCTCGATATTACTACAATACCAAAATTGCTTTTAGCTAACCCAATGTCTATTTTCCGACGAAGACTATCACCAATTTTTAACTCGAACTCGTCAAACCAAACGCTAAGATTTTTATTTTTCAAAGCATTAGCTAAAGGTCGTACAACAGCGTCTTTGTCCTCCGTGTCTCCGTCAATCAGAAAGTTTACCACCATGGTATTTAAAAAGTTGACCACCCGGGGCAAAAAAAATATTGTTTAAGCCGTCTGAGCCCGTCTTTGCTTTTTGATAGTCTGCTTGAGCCGGAAGCTCTCGCCATTAGTAATCAATATATGAGCATTATGGGTGATCCGGTCCAGCAGAGCCGCGGTCATTTTTTCATCCCCGAAAACCTGGTTCCATTCTGAGAACTCTAAATTGGTAGTGATTATGATACTGCCCCTCTCATAACGGGAGGAGAAGAATTGAAACAACAGTTCCGCCGACCGTCGGCTAAATGGGATATAACCAAGTTCATCAATTATGATCAGGTCTTTGCGCAGCAGCTGCTTCTGGAATCTTACCAGCTTCTTCCCGTTCTCCATTTCATTGAGTTCATTCACCAATCCGGCAGCGGTATAGAATCCTACCTTGTGTTTAGACTGGCAGGCACAGATACCAAGAGCAATGGCCAGGTGGGTCTTGCCTGTGCCGGAGTTACCGGCCAAAATTACATTCTCCTTGTCCTTGATGTACTGGCCCCTGGATAGGGTGAGTACCTTGGACTGGTTCAGGTTGGGATTCTGTTCGAAATCAAAACTGTCTAAAGTCTTCTTCAAGGGAAACCTGGCCAGATTGATCAACCTTCGCACCTGATTCTCATCCTGCTGACTAATTTCTCTCTCCAAGAGGTTTAATAGATAATCTTCATAGCTTAAATGTTCACTTTGGGCCTGCAAGGCCATTTCCTGATAGTTATGGCCGATGGCTGGCAATCTCAATCTCCTGAGGTATTCCTTGAGCTTGGCTTCGTTATCCATCAAGCTGCTCCTCCCCTTAGCAACTGGTCAAAACAACTAAGGTTGGGAGGTGATACCTGATAATCGGTAAGGTTCCAGCTTAGGTTGCCGGGCAGGTATTCCTCATTATTAAGACCATCCCAGAGGGCTTTAATCCCGTCATAATGATATATGGAACAGTCGATGGCCATCCTTAATATTTCATCAACCGCTTCCGGCGCGTTGTTGGCTCTAAGCTTCAGGAGTTTTACAAATTCCAGGTTGGCCTTGTCGTTTCGTTGCCTCAGCCCGGTCAGATAATGGTGGTAAATATCCGGAAGACCAGCATCTTTAAATGCTTTGGCATGATTTATCGCATAGGGTTTCCGTTCCAGCACGTCCAGGTAATGATTGAGTTCCAATATATCCTGGCCCTGCTTGTAGCAACGGGGATGGACTGCTATCATTTGATCTTCGTAAAATATTCTGACTTCGTTTACATAGCCTTTGATATGTAATCTGCACCTAGCATAACGGCTGGGTACTGAATAGCGGTTACGATCAAAACGGACCGTGCTCTCTTTGGAACTTTTAGCCGGCAGCAACACACAACAGTCAAAGGGGTACTCGGGCAAGGGCAGTAATAATTCTCTTTCTTTGGCAAAGACTTCCGCTATGGTCCGTTGGGTATGGGGCACAGTCCTGGTCTGTCGGTATTGGACCAACCGGTCCCTTATCTTTCGGTTCAATTCTGCCATGGAGTTTACTTCCGGTACTGGTACCAGGATGTGACTTCTCAGGAAGCCCACTTCTTTTTCAACCTGACCTTTTTCATTGCCCCGCCCGGCATTGCAGAAGTCTGCTTCGAACAGGTAATGGGCCTTGAATACGGCGAAAGCATCCTGTTCCTTGCGGTCCTTGCCCCGTAATATTCGGGCTACGGCGGTCTTTAAGTTGTCATAGATTATGGTTTTGGGTACCCCGCCAAAATACTCGAAGGCTCTGCGGTGACCTTCGAAGAAGGCTTCCTGTTTAGCCGACAGGAAGGCCATCATGAATGGATCCCGACTGCCTGACAGCTTGAGTAGAAACAGATATATTTTCTGTCGCTGGCCTTTAAGGATTATCTCCGCTTCTGCCCAATCGCACTGGGCGTGACTACCTAGTTCATAATCCAATGGGATGAATACTTCCTGTTGGTTCAGTCCCAATTGAATTTTAAGATCTCTGACATAATGGCGAACCGTCGATTCGTTGCCTTTAAATCCATACTCTTCGCATAATCTCTCGTATACTCTGGCTGCATTGTGGCGCTGTTTTTTTGGTTTGGTTTGGTCTTCTTTAAGCCACTTACTGATTACGTCTGTAAAGGGACCCATCACCGGCCGTTTCTTAGCCTGGCCCAGTTTGTATTTCGGGATAGTGGGTACTGCTTCATGGATTACCTTGCGTATGTATTGCCTGGAATGTCCGCTGTCCCGAGCTATCCGCCTGATTGATATCCCTTCTACAAAATGCTGTTTCCTGATATACTCTTTACTAACCATCCCAATCATCCTTTTTCCTCCCGTATCCTATGTTTCTTCACAATTCATAAGATACAGGAAAGTTTGTTTGGGGTGGTCAACTTTTTGACTGCCGTTTCCGTTTCAAGTGGTCAACTTTTATATTAGCGAAGACATACGGTTGCTCCAACAGCCAGGAATTTTGCCGTTTGTAGCTTAATCAGCTTTCCTGTCCGATTCTGAGACTTTTCCGAAATGCGCAAAAAAAGAACCGGTTCTGCCGGTTCACACGGATGCTATTATCTTTAGTTCTATGCACCAATTTTAATTACATTG
>JAXDBN010000181.1:0-4317 GCA_034678805.1 Syntrophomonadaceae bacterium | reverse complement strand
GGAAACCCTCCCGGAAGTAATAAAAGCAATCGATGCGGCGCTGCACACCTGGATCGGCAGACAGCAGCTGATCGTATGTGCCGGTGACAGCCGGGGTGCTGACGTCCTGGAGGAAATCGACGGTTTGACCCTTAGCCATCCCCACCTGCAATTTCTCCTGCCACCCGAGATCAGCGGCCGGGGAATGTCTATCCGCGCTTTTTTGGAAATAGCCGAGGCCCTGGAAGCCGATCTGCTGATATTCAGCGCCAACATGGGCACTGAGGTCGGGCCTGGTTTTGACATCAACTGGCTGGACAGTATGCTCAGCCCCATCCAGGGAATGTATGATATGGTCATCGGCAGCCTTAAGAGATATTCCGGTATTGACAGCATGGCTTTCCATTTTGCAGCCCCCATTCTTGAATCCTTCTATGGATTCCGGGTGAGCGATCCCTTAGGGGGCATTTACGCCATTTCCCATGACTTTATCGAGGAATTATCGGGTGACGCGAAGTTTTGGACAGGTATCATCGATGGTTACGGCATCGATTTCTGGCTGGTCACCCGGGCTCTGGTCTGGAATAAAGAGCTATGTGAAGTTAACCTGGGTGGGATAAAAAGGCCGCGCAACCTGGAACGCCGCAATCGTATATTTCATGAGACGGCTGCCACCGTTTTTGAATGTATTCGCCGGGACAGTGCTGTATGGCTGAGGGACCGGTTAATAATCAGAGTCGCTGATATTGTAAGCCGCAGCGAGATGGGCAAACCCGATAAACTGTACTATCCTATCCCGGAACTGCTCGAAAACCTGGCTAAGATAAACACCGAGTACAAGGATGCGGCTGCCCGCGATCTATATCCGCAGGTGGTCCGGGAAATTAATGCTGCCCTGGCGTTGCCGCCTGATAAATTTAATTTGAGCGACAGACTATGGGTGGATAGTGTTGTTTGCCTTTTGCTAAAATACAATTTTGGCAGGGAAGAGGATAAACAGGCGGTCCTGGATGTTATGACCGCTCTTTATAATGGCCGTATCGCTGCTTATGCCAATCAGCTATGCTCCCATCGTCGCCTGACCGAAAACCTGGCTCCAGGTGAACAGGATGACCTGCAGGTTCACAAGATGCAATCGATGCGGCGCAATTTAACCGAAGAGTTCTGGCGGCAGAAATCCCATATCAATCAGCAGTGGATGGACAATATTGAGATAAGCAAACCCGCTCTGATACCAATGGGTTACATGGAATATGTCCCGGGAGAACCGGTGGTGGCCCCTAAGAAGATCATTGGCCTGGATAAACGGGTGGTCAGTGTTGATACTGTTTTCAAAAATCTTCGCTATCGCTATGAAGAGAAGTTTAACCAGTTTATCCACGAAGGATTAGGTTTGAAACGGAACGCCAGCCCCAGTGAGCATATCGCTGCGGTTGAAAATTTTATGCTGGAAGCGGAGAGAGTGCTGGAACAACTGCTGCCCGGTGATCTATATACCGAAGAGGGTTTGGATCAATTTCTCACCGGTTTGTTGGCGCTGCATTCGCCCCAGCAAATGTTTACCATGAGCTCAGACCTGCTGCGGGAAGCAGTCATCCGGTTCCCGCCAATCAATCTGATGGTTCCGCTGGGATATTACAAAGCGGCCGACTTGATTGCCAATATGGACGTCCGGGATGTGATCAGCTATGTAAATCTGGTGGAAAGCTGGAGCTTCGTAAACCGGGCAACAGAATGGATGGTGGATCAGCTTCGGCCTGAAAAATTGGAATGGATTGACCTTAAAGCTCTGATTATCGGAGATAAACTGCCGTTTGCCACAACCGCCCATAGCCGTATTTCTAATCTGAACCGGGTGACGGCCCGGATAACGGCCCGGCCGCTCGATCATCATAAAGGGGGTAAATTCCCCCGGGTCCTTTATCTTACTTCCATTGTCAGAAGGCTGGGCATAGCTGAACAGTTTTCCCGGCTGACCGTGCAAAACGTTAAAGAGCGTAAAAACGTGGGGGCCAAATTTCGCAACACACTGTATGGTTTAAAACAAGGAGAAGATTTTTCGGCGGCGGTTATAAATGAAAACGTTCATCACCGCTTACTGGTACAGAATCTTAGAAAGATGGCCGAATGTTTGTCGGATCAGGGGTCACGTGAGGCGGCTTCCATATTTCACTTGCTGTCCGATGGTTACGGGGGCAGTCAGGTCCTGGAAAACGGAACCTTTCTCACCTGTACAGCCTGGAGTTGGGCCAGTTACAGCCATAAAGGGGGACACCATAATCCTCCCCCCCTGAGCACCAGTATTGAATCGCGCTGGTTCAACCATGATTTCCTGGAAGACCTGTATGAGGAACTGGGCTACGATCCGGCGGAGATCATGCAGACGGTTTCCCGAATGGTGCTGGCGGGTAAAAGCACTCATAATCTCCTTGACCGGCTCCTGCCGGCTCGCCCCAAAGATGTCCCGGTAGTTATCCAGGAGCCTACCGATGAACCGAGCAAAGCGCTGCAGCGCTATGAAGGCAATCCGCTGCTGGAACCGATAGCCGAACATGATTGGGAATCAAAATATGTTTTGAATCCGGGAGCATTAAGGATTGGCGATAAGGTGTACCTATTCTACAGGGCGGTAGGGGAAGATGATGTTTCTTATATTGGTCTGGCCATCACCGACGGCTTCAGGGTACTGGAGAGACTTCCCCAGCCAATATTTTCACCAATGAATTCAGAGGAAAGAATGGGCTGTGAAGACCCCCGTTTGGTTATCATAGGCGATCGTATCTGGATGCTTTACACGGCTTACGACGGCAATTTGGCTCAGATCGCGGCCGCATCCATTTCGACTGATGATTTCCTGGCGCGGCGCTTCGAGGCCTGGCAAAGAGAAGGCCTGGCATTCAAGAACATATGGGATAAGGACGCGATCCTTTTCCCGGAGAAAATCAAAGGAAAATATATTCTTTATCATCGTATTGAGCCCTCGATGTGGATCACCTATATGAACAAGGTGGCTTTTCCTTGTCGTGAACAGCACGCCATAATCATCGGTCCCCGGCCAGGACGAATGTGGGACTCGCTGAAGATAGGAGCCGGAGCTCAACCATTAAAGACCGTGTACGGGTGGCTGTTGATTTATCATGGAGTTGATTACAACTACGTTTACCGGCTGGGAGTAATCCTGGTTGATCTTGGTGATCCCCAGCGGGTCTTATACCGGTCACCCAATCCCATCCTGGAACCGGAAGAGGATTATGAACTTGGCCTCAGCGGGGCCTGGGTACCGAACGTAGTATTCACCTGCGGGGCAGTAGCAGGATCGGATAAAGAGGTACTAGATGATGAAGACGAGATACTGGTGTATTACGGAGCCGCTGATACCAGTATCGGAGTAGCCCGGGCGACCCTGGCCGATCTGATCCCAGAAAAATTCCGCCGCCGGTTATAAAGCCGACAGCGGAATAAAAAGTCCGGGTTAAGCTCTAGGAAACACCTGCTTTAGGTTCTGGCAGTACACTCTCCGCCAGGAAAAAGGGAGCGGCTTGGCCGACATCGAGGAGTTGGCTGGAGAGCAGCACCGATAATACTGCTTCCGCACCCTGGTTCAGATTCACACCATCCGGGGTGAGGGCATCATAGCACCCCCCGGTCTTATTATCAACAAGTGACAAACCATGAATGTTTTCTCCTTCATACCAACGCCGGGCTAACTGGGCCAGTTCCAGGTTCTCCTGCCGACCGGTTACCTTGTAAGCCTGCCAGTTGGCAAAAACCGCAGAGGCAGCATCAACCGGCTGCTGGTCAAACAGCGGTACCTTACCTCCCCGCAGGTACCAGCCATCATTGCCGACAATGCTTAAATAACCAGGCTTGAACAGCACGTCATCCAGAAAACTGAGAGACTCCTTACCGATACGCAGACAATTTTCATCACCATTGAATTCATAGGTACAGAGCAGGGCCTGAGGGAGGATGCCATTGCAGTAAGTGAGGTAATCTTCGAACCACCACCAATGGCGGCCGCGGGTATTCTCGTACAGACTAACCAGAAAGCCGGAAAGCCGCTTTATGATATGCCTCAATAGACTGGCAGGACAGGGTACAATGCCGTTGCAAAGGCCTACCAATGTATAGGCTATAGCCCGTGGTGAGGAAAAATGGGTAAGGTCAGCCAGTTTGTTCAAAATCAACCGTCCGGCAACAGATGCCAGGTCTGGCCATTGGGAGCGGGTGGCGGCACTGCAGGCCATAATCGCCCGGCCTATACTATCCTCTGAATCGAAGCGGGAATAGTAAATTCCGTCCAGGAGGAAATTACTCCACACCCCATCCGGCCGCTGC
>JAXDBN010000180.1:0-8545 GCA_034678805.1 Syntrophomonadaceae bacterium | reverse complement strand
CTACTAGTCAGATCGGGCGACGGGGCAAAGATGAGATTTTTATCGATACCACAGATATGTTCGAGGAGCCGGCTGCTGGAAAGACCGCAGGTCATGGGGCAATAGTAGATAGCGCAGATGAGGCCGGGGTGTTTGTCCGCCCGGCATCAGATATATTGATTGACACCCTCCATGAAGAGCCAGGAGTAATACCTCCAGATACGGGCATTATTATCGATACTGCTGATGAGGCAGGGGTGTTCAGCGGGTCGGCATCCGATATATTGATTGACACCATCCATGAAGGGCCGGGAGTAATACCACCTGGACCAGGAAGCTTGATAGATGGGTCGGGCAGTGAGATCCTGATTGATACCAGTGCAGTGGAAGGAAAGACAGCTGCTGAACCAGGGACTGCCCAGGAAACCGGTCAGGCAGGTGAAGAAGGCCCCTATGACCGGGAAGGATACAATGCCCAGGGCTTCGATAGAGACGGTTTCGACCGGCAGGGCTTTGATAAAGAGGGCTTCAACAAAGAGGGTTTTGATAAGGAAGGCTTTAATAAAGCTGGTTTCGACAGCGAAGGGTACGACCGGGATGGATTTGACCAGGCTGGATTCGACCGCCAGGGATACGATCAGGCCGGGTTTGATAGAAAGGGATACAACCAGGAGGGTTACGACAAGGCCGGGTACGATGCCCATGGCTTCAATAAGGAAGGCTTCGACCAGGCCGGGCTGGACCGGGAAGGATTCAACCGGACGGGCTATGACAAGGCCGGGTTCGACCGGGAGGGCTTTAATAAAGAAGGCTATGACCAAAGCGGATTCGATAAGGAAGGGTATAATAAAGCCGGGTACGATGCCCAGGGCTATGATAAGGAAGGCTTTAACCAGGCCGGGCTGGACCGGGAAGGATTCAACCGGACGGGCTATGACAAGACCGGGTTCGACCGGGAGGGCTTTAATAAAGAAGGCTTTGACCAGCGCGGATTCGATAAGGAAGGGTATAATAAGGCCGGCTTCGATGCCCGGGGATACGATAAGGAAGGCTTTAACCAGGCCGGTTTTGACAAGGAAGGTTATGGGCGCAACGGTTATGATGCCGAAGGATACAACCGGGAGGGCCTGGATGTCAACGGTTATGACCGCAAAGGATACAGCCGCGGCGGTTACGATGCCGAGGGCTACAATGCTGCTGGCTTTGACCGGGATGGCTTCAACAAGGCGGGCCTGGACAAAGAGGGTTATGACCGGGCCGGTTATAACCAGAACGGCTATAATCGGGCCGGTTTCGACAAAAATGGATTCGACCAAGACGGTTATGACCGGGACGGCTTCAATAAAGACGGCCGCCAGCGCGATGGCAACGATGAATACGGCTATAGCAAAGATGGCTTCAACAAAGACGGTTATGACAAGGACGGCTATGATTTGGAAGGATTCGATTACAAAGGCTACAACCGGGATGGATTTGACCCCTGGGGTTATAACCGGCAGGGCTATGACAAGAATGGTTTCCATTGGAGCGGCTATAATGCCGATGGTTACGATCGCAGCGGCCGGCACTGGAGTGAAAATCCCTACAAGGACAATCCTTTCGATGTCACCACCGTAGATCATAAAAATCCGTTTACCGCTGATTCAGAGGTGAGAATCAGTGTTGAAGTGGAGTTGGATGCTAATGGGAATGTGATCGGCGGAAGGAACCTGGCCGATACCTGGAAGCCCACTAAACCGCCATTGGGAGAACCCTATCCGAAAACCGCCGAAAAATATGGACCCAAGGCATGGACCGACGAAATACCCAAGCCGGAAGCAGACAAACCAGTTCCGCCAACCACCGAGGGGACCGGTGTGATCGGCCCAGAAGACCCCATGAACACTCTGGAAAACCACGATCTCGGCAAGACCACTGAGGTTGCGCCGGAAGGCCAGACAGGCACGGGGGCGCCAATTCCGGAAGAAGACATTCCCGCCACCGCTGGCACCCCGCCAGAGAGCGGGATGACCGGCCCGGAAGGGGATAACCCTGTAACCTTGGATATGCCTCCGGTGAGCGGACCCAAGCACGGAGATACCATTACCCTGCCTGGCAAAGATGGCCGCGACTATCCATTGGAATACAACGGTCAAACCGGAGAATGGGAGAACATTTTAACCGGCGGCAAGGTTCGGGATGAGGATTTGGGTTCCTATATAAATGATTTCAACAAATGGCAGGACCAGGTGGCCGATGACCAGAAGTGGTCAGCTGCCGAGCTTGAGAAGATGGGCAACCGCCAGGATGCCAACAGCCAGGCCATAGATGAAGCCTTGGGCAAGTGGAAGAACCTGGAGAACATGCAGAAGGCGGCCGACAAATACGGTATCGGCGAAAAGGGCGGCCCGGGTGACATGGACAAAGCCATACAGGACCTGAAGAATGATATGCTGGCTGGTAAAGACGTCGATGAGGATCGCATGGGACAACTAAAGAAAATCATCGGCAACCGCATCGAGGGCAAAACCGCAGCGGATACTGGCCAGCGCTGGGAAGAAGACCCCTGGTACAAGGACCTTAATTCTATGGGTAAAGCGGCCGTGGATACGGGCAAGGAAGTGGTCACCGGGGAGGATGCGGAAGGCAATACCTCCTGGCTGGGGATGGGGGCACGGATTGCCATCGGCGCAGCTACCGGCGGCGCTACCGAAGGGATATTTACGGTGGCGGAAGCCATGCATAGGATCAAGACTGCGGTCGACAGCGGCAAAGAGGGAACTGAGGCCTTTACCGGCGCCATCAAACAACTGGTGCTGGAGGAGATAGGCGGCGACCTGGCCGGCGGTGCGATCGGCAAGGTGGGCAAGGTAGTGGCAGATACCTTCCCCAATCTGACCAAAGAGGCAGCGGAGATGGTGGAACGGAATCTGTTGAAGATCATGAAGGCCGATCAATTGGCCAGCCGGGGCTTGGGTTTGGTTGGTGCTGAGAGTGCGGAAAAAACAATCAAACAGATGGAAAAAAGGTTGGCGGAACTAGGCGGGGATGCAGCCGGGGAAGCGGCCGAAAAAGCAGCCAAGGCAGCAAAAAAAACAGTGGCCGGGACCGGCGACGAGGCGGCTGAGGCAGCGGCGAAAAAGGCGTCCCGCGGTGCTGATGATATGGCCGCCGGGGGCAAAGCTGCCAAGGGCAGCGCCGATGAAATTGCCGGAGGAACCGGCAAGACAGCGGCTGGCAGCAGTGATGAGATGGCAGACAGTGTACGCAAAGGCGGCCGGGATACAGATGCCGCTAAAGGCGCTGGGGGAGCCGATGGACCAGATAGCGCTGAAATCCCCGGCAAAAAAGCTGCGGGCACTGCCGATGAAGCTGCCGAGGGTGCTGGCAAGAAGGCTGCTGGAGCAGCAGATGAGGCTGCGGATGCCGCTGCCAAGAGAACCCCGGGCCCCCATGTCAGCACCGAAACCCCGGGACTGAAAATCGACAACAGCAGCTTTAAGGATGCCGGGCAGCCCCCAGATTTACGGGGAATGCCGGCCCGGGACCAGAAGGCGATTCAGATGGTCAGCGACCGTTACGGAGTTAAGGCTCAGATGCGGCCCACCAACCCGGAAGCCAAGAAGTGGCTGGAGACCGGCAAGGCCCATCCCAAACCGGAGATGCTAAAAACCAAGACCATTAATGACTATGATGTGGAACTAGGTTATCCGAAGGAATACAGCGGTACCGTGGCCTGCAAGAAGCCAGCCCCGCTGCCGGCCGCCAAGCCGGAAGGTATGAGCGGCGAGCACTGGCAGGAACTGCAGAAGCGCCATAAACAGCGAGTGACCGAATATACCGATCAGGTGGAAAAACTCCACCACCTGGAGCAAGAAGGCAAGATCTTCTGGGACAAGAATACTGGGGTGATTTATAACAGCCAGACCATGAAGCCCTATGCCGGCGACCATGACGCCTTCGCATTTGTGGATGCGGTAACCGGCGAACCGGTTTCGCCCCTGGTCAACCAACAGATCAACCGAGATTTGCAGTCACTGGGGGCTACCCAACATCCTGAACATGTCGGCTGGGATTATTCTGGACTGTCGGACAAGGTGCCGGACGGCGCTCCCCCCGGGGCGCAGTCGCCCCGGCAGATCGCTGAAGGGATCGATCAAAAGATCCTTAACGGGCATAATGAAGGAGGCCAACCGCTCAACACCTACAATCCCCTGCAGGGGAGCAAGGGTGGCTGGACCACCAGTTACTGGAAAGGAGGAGTCAGGCAGTGATTACCATGGAAGGGGAAGAAAGAACCGCATTCTTGAATCAATATTTTGCCCGATTGGACAAATGGCGCCAACTGGATATGGATCCGGCTTCGGCCGAATCCGAAACCCTGACTGACCAAATGGAGACGCTGCAGATACAATTGGCAGACATGAGGGACGTTTACGCCGAACATCTGCCCTCCCTGGCCCTTTCACGTTGCCCTTTAAGCGGTGAAGTCCTGTTCCACTCCATCGACGTTGGTGGCCTGGATGGATTATGGTGGAATTACGACGCCCCGGTGCGTGGGCTGGAAAGCCTGCCGGTCACCTACTTTGCCCTGGATGGTGCGGTGCACTTGGAACAACCGCTGGAATACGCCCCGTTCTTATGCAAACCTGGGCCCGGGGTACCGGGGGTGCTGCCTCGTCTGCTGACCATTCCCGGGATAAAGGCGGTCATCTCCTCGGTTCGGATCGGACCCCATCAGGGTTATCCCATTGCTTATTTCGCGTCTGGGGATCAAACCGGGGTGGAAAGGATCAACACCTGGGGCACCAAATATTATACTTTTGTAGACCGCTACAATATGCTGCGCTGGGGAGAAAGCCTGGTCAGCTGCAGTGATTATGATTTCCACCTGGAACCTTGGATCGAGGGCGGCCAGTTGTTGTGGATCGCACCCGGCGACCAGACCTTGACCATACAAAGCGGAACTACTGGCTGTCCCTATCTGGGTTTGGATGGAAGCCGACAGTTGCAGAGGATAGAGCGGGGCCGGGCATGGAGCGGGGAAATTTATTGATTGGCTCGTGATGGGCACAAGGGAGGGCGTAAAAATGGAGTATAAACAGAATAAACTCAGCAACGCGGAGGTATTTAAGCTGGTTCCCGGTGATGTTGATCATCTGTTCAGACGCTCGGGGGCAGCCGGCAACCAATTAGCGGTTTTTCAATACAATGCCCAACAGGCGGCAGTCAGCAGTCCCTCGCCCTGGTTCAAGGCCCTGGCGGAAAGCTCCTTGTGCCAGAAGATCGGGCGGCAATTGCTGGAGCCGGACATCAGGGTGATGTTTCATACCGGCGGCAATACGGCCGCTGAGGATAAATATTATGTCATGCTGAGCCGGGAAGACCAATCGGTATTGGCCCAGTTGGTCAACGTTGAAGGCCACATTCTGCTCCTTTATTTTCCGGATCAGCAATCATTTGTTCAATGGTGGACCAGTGTTTATGCCGCCACTGGTATGGAGGATTATCCGGCAGTGTTCGCCGGACTGCAGGAAACCGAAGTCCTGATCTGTGCCCTGCACAGTGTGGATCTTTATCGTCGCTTCTATTTGGAAAGTATGTTGGAATACCGGGGATTGGTGGATTTATCGGTGACCACTGCGAATTATGTGAAGCTGCTGAAAAAATCCCTGGCCAGCGGCGATAAACGCTGGCTGCTGCCCACCATGTTCGAATTGACCCCAGGGCTGCGGGGCAGCAAGATAGCCCTGAAGCCAGAGCATCTGAAAAAGCTCGAAGAAGCGGGCTTCGTCACCAGTCAAGAAGAGGTGCTTACCCTGGCCGAACGTTCCCGGCTGATGGGGACGGAATTTATCGGGCCCTGGATGAGTTCCACCGGCTGGCAGGCGACTGCCCTGGTGCAGGGGCAGGTAAAGAACCTGTCCCGGGTATTCCTGGCGGCTACCGCGTTCAGCAACCACTTATTCTCATTTGAAACCGGCCCGGAAGGACAGACCCGTTTCAGCCACCAGGCCCTGACAGGGTATGAACTGGCTGGTCAAATGACCAACTGGCTGGCGGCCCTGACCCAGGCAGGCGGCACCGATGCAGCCAAGAACCAAGAAGGCGCAGAGCAGGCAGCCAAAGCCCGGTTCTGCGGTCAATGCGGTGCGGAATTGAAACCAGGTAAGAAATTCTGTACCAAATGCGGAACGCCCATATAAACTGAGATCTTGACTGCAGATGGAGTTTTAACCCCACCTGACGGTTAGCAATCGTGACCGGGAGCTGTACAGTTCTTATCTCCCTGGGGCGGGGATTGGATCTGTTGGCTATCGATAAGATAACCGATTTAATAAGGAAGTGAATCGATATGAGCGAATTGAAATTTTGTCCCGGATGCGGAGCCCCCTTGGTGCCCGGGGACCGTTTCTGCGGTGATTGCGGTTTTGATACCAAGTCGATAAAGGCCGGGGATTCACGCCAGTCTGCCCCGCAAACTCAGCAGGAACCGCCGGCTCAGTCATCCGGCCCAAAACCGGCAACTGCTGTTCCACAAAATTCCCCAGCCGCGGCTCCGCCGTCGACGGCAGCGCAAACTCCACCCCCGGGTGGGATGGCAATGTCACCCCAAACTGCGGCAACGGGTTCTGCCCAGATGCCCGGGGGCAGCCAGCCACCACATTCCGGCCGTAGTCCCGGGACCGGGGAGATAGGCCGCGGCAGCGGGGGCAACCAGAATGCGATGCTGATAATGTTGGCTTTGTTGGCAGTCCTTTTCCTGGGCGGAGGAGGAGTGTACTGGTGGCTCTCCAAGGAGCAGCCAGACGGGAAAACTAGTGTACCAGGAGCGGCGGTGACCCAGCAGACTGGCAGTCCGGCCGCCCCTGCAGGAGGGCAGAATATACCCGGCACACCTGCCCAGACCGTCCCCCAGGTTGATCTGTCCCGAGCAGCCACTTATTTGTCCGAACCAGGCCTTGAGATCACGGCTTTGGTCAACTACCCGGACGGCACCGTAGGCGTGGTGAAGCGGACCAGTGCTAAAGTGGTGTCCCACCAGGCAGTACGGGTCAGCGAGGTGGAAACCGGGGTCGATCAGGGGGAGGCTTTCGGTTACGGCTTTCATTATGTGGAACGGGCCGACGGGACTTATTACATCCTGGACAACACCCCCGATGAGATCTTCCCGGTCCTGAAAAACAACCTCACCGTGGGCCAGACCTGGAACTACCAGGATGAGTCAGGCCAGATCACCTGGAAGGTGATGGATATGGGGGTAAACCTGGACTTGGGTTTTACAGTCATCGAGAACTGCCTGATTGTACATGAAGACAACCGGGGCGTGGATTACCAGGCTCTCACCTACTATGCTCCCGGGAAGGGGATAGTGGCGGTCAAAAATCCGGGGGGCAAGGACGATTATTATAAAATGACCGCTATCACCACCATTGACCCTGCTCAGGCAGCGGCCACAGTCAAGAAGTGGTCCCCCAACTACGCCATTATCAAGGACGATCGGACCCAGAGCTAAAATCCAGTAGGGACAGCGTTTACATCATCGGTTGCGAGGAGGATTAATGATGCCGATTGCATCGGGTAAAAAAGAATTGTGGCGGCGCCTGGCCCTGCTGTTGGGTATTCTGGTCGGATTACCCTTGTTTTTCTATGTCGCCCCGGCCATGATCGGGGTAACGGCCATAGACTGGAAACAGGAGCAGGCGGATGAATTGAAGTCTTACAGCGGCTTCGTGACCCAGGAAGAAAAGCGGCTCAATGCTCTGCCCCTGGATGAGTATATCAGGGAAAAAACCGGCGGTCAGATGCGGGTGGTGGACAGCGACCGCTGGGACACCTTTTTTAAGCAGGTAAGCCTGGCCAGCAATGGTGAATACGGCCGCTCAGCCTATGGTGACCGGGTCGGGGATGATATCCGGGACGATTACTGGTACCCGGCCCTGCCCACCGCGGTCTATTTCAAACCGGATGAGATTCCCTTCGCCCAGTGGGGATTGCTCCCGGAAGACAACAAATACGCATACGTCAGCACGACCCAGGGCGGGCAGACCATTTACCTGGAATTGCGGTACCAGGATTACAGCACCAGCGTCGGGGCCATGTCCTCCCCATTTCGAGTGGCGCCAGGGTGGCTCTATCACCCGTATCGTACCGGCGGCATAGTCGTGATGGCTTTAGGTTTGCTGTTATACATATTACTGCCCCGCCGCAAAAAACAGCCTGAGGAGGTGGCCTATTCCAGCGGCAGTATGCTGGCCGGTGACCTGGCTGCGGTCATCCTTCTGCTGCCCTTTTACGGTTTGCCCTTCCTGATAAATGGGGGGACCACCCAGGCCATTACCGGGATGTGGCCGGTTACCGCCTTCATGTGGTTTATGGCGATATTCAGTATAGTACTGTTATATTACAACGCCTGGTATGCCTCCTACCGGATCGAGCTCACCCCTCAGGGCCTGTATATGGTCAGTTTCAAAGGGGTACGGGAATGCCTGTTCAGTGATATGGCCGGGGTCGACATCGTTTCCCTCAGCAACCCGGGCTGGTTCCGCAAACTGTTTATGGCGGTGGCGGTATTGTCCATGTTAAG
>JAXDBN010000179.1:0-3713 GCA_034678805.1 Syntrophomonadaceae bacterium | reverse complement strand
TATTTCTGGGTTATCCATTGGAGGTCGGGGGCAGAAAATATTTTGTCCAGTCCGCAGGCAGCGTCTTTGATCTGAACAACCTAGGCTATGCCTTTCATAAAGAATGGTATCTAAACATAGTGATCGGCATGCTGTGGCGTGATTTTATCAATTTTTTATGGTTTTTGCTGCTGATCATCCCGGGAATTATCAAATTTTATGCCTATCGCATGGTCCCGTATATCCTGGCTGACAATCCCCATATCAATTATAATCGAGCCTTGGAGTTGAGTACCCGTATGACTGGCGGTCATAAGTGGGCTATGTTTGTTTTGGACCTTTCCTTCCTGGGCTGGTATCTGTTAGGTATGCTGGCATTCTTTGTTGGCATCCTTTTCGTTCTTCCTTATCAGAATGCTACATTTGTGGAGTTGTATATAGTCCTGCGCCAAAACGCCATAAACAATCAATGGTGCACATTAGAAGAGATGGGTATGGATAGCCAGCCATAATTCCAGCAAACTATTAAGGCTGACCAGATTCAACCGCCGCCATCCTACTTTCATTGAAAGGAAGCATTGTAATGAATGTAATGATAGTTTATGCTCATCCTAATCCCGGTAGTTTTAATGCAGCTATAGCCGCAACAGTGAGGGAAGAGGCTGAGAAAAAAGGTGCCAATGTAAAATTCAAGGATCTTTATGCTATGAATTGGGACCCAATCCTAAAAGACAGCGATTTCGAAGCCTATCAATCCCGTAATCTGCCTGCCGATATCAAGACCGAGCAGGACGACCTGCGCTGGGCTGACGCGGTGATTATGGTGGCTCCGGTTTGGTGGACCGGGGTGCCGGCTATTCTCAAAGGTTATATTGACCGTGTGTTCAGTAATGGTTTTGCCTTTGAATATACTGCAACCGGACCCAGGGGATTGCTGACCGGCAAAAAGGGGCTTTTAATCACCACCTCCGGGGCTGATGAACGAACCGCACGACAGGGAACCATGCTGGAGACTATCAGGCGGGCAGCGGTCAATTCAGTATTTGGATTTTGCGGCTTTGACCTCTATCAGTATAAAAATTTCTTTGGCGTCCCCCGGTCTACAGATCAGCAAAGAGCTGATATGCTGGGTGAGCTGCGCCAGTATATTCGATTGTTCCTATAGAATATTTTTCTAGCCGCACCATATATTTATACCGAACATGCATTAGGGAGGGGGAGGGGAATGAAGTTATTGCCCAGCGGCACTGCCGAAGGCCTGGCCTATCTGCGCTACCGTGAATCATTGCGCCCTCCGGAGGAGAGAATCTGCAATGACTTCCTGGCCTATCGTTTCTCTTCCTGGTGGACAAAGTTAATGATGGCGGGCCCATTATCCGGCAGCTGGATTGAATGGACAATAGCCTATCAGGGCCGAGGGGTGGTTGATTTTATTGCGGCCCGGACCCGTATGTTCGACGATTTTGTCCAACAGCAAATTGAAGACGGGGTTGAGCAGTATGTAATCCTGGGCGCTGGCCTTGATTCCCGCCCTTATCGTTTTTACGCCCGGCTGCGCGGAATGCCGACATTCGAGGTCGACCATCCCCTTACCCAGAGGGAAAAGAAATTGCGGGTATCCTCAGTATTTGACGGCCTTCCGGAGCATATTTCCTACGTACCAGTCGATTTAAGCGAGAATGACCTTGTCCAAAGTTTGATCAAAGCCGGGTATAATCCTGAACTGCGCACTGTTTTTACCCTGGAAGGGGTAGCCATGTACCTGGATGAAGAAACGGTACGCAGAACCCTAACCAGTGTATATACTAATTCCGGACCTGGCTCCTGCCTTATTTTTGATTATGTTTACCTGGCCGCCATCGATGGCCGCAAGTCAGGTCATTTAGTAAGACATATGAATTCCCTGCAATTAATGTACGACGAACCAGTACTCTCCGGCATTGAAGAAGGCCAAGCAGAAGCATATATTCGCAGCTGTGGATTTGAACAAGCTGAAGATTTCCCTCCCCAGCGTCTTTATGATATATATTTCAGGCCGGTCGCACCGGACCGGCCTATATCCGATATATTTGCGGTGGCCGTAGCTCGAAAAGTATAGCTCCCGTTAAAGAAGCAGCAAATATCCATGTTCCCTTGCAAGTCAGCTTCACTGTGGCTACAATAAAATCTGTTGGGGCAGGTACGGCCAGTAATCTACAGGGGAGGCCGGGGATGTTATATATAAACCTTTATGGGCCGGTTGTTTTCGATCTGGCCTATTACTTCATCATATATTCTTTGTTTGGCTGGATTACGGAAACAATTTATGCCGGTTGGGAAGAGCACCGCTTCGTTAACCGGGGATTCCTGAATGGCCCCTTCTGCCCAATCTACGGTTTTGGCATAGTATTATTACTGACCACTCTCCGTCCGTTTTTTGATAACCTCCCCCTGCTTTTCCTCGGTTCGGTTGCCTTGACTTCGATACTTGAATACTTTACCGGTTGGGTATTGGAAACTGTTTTTAATCATAAATGGTGGGACTACAGTAACCGCAGTTTCAATCTGAACGGCAGGATATGTCTCCGTTTTTCCTTGTATTGGGGAATTGCCGCGATGCTTATTATTAAAGTCGTTCACCCTTGGGTAACGCAGATAGTGGACAAAATCCCGCTGCAAATTGGAGAATTAGGATTATATTCGTTGGGCCTGTATTTCATGACCGATATGGTTTATACCTTGACCTCCCTGGCAGCATTGAGGTCGCTGCTGAATGAGATACACGAATTTGCACTGGATGCGGTGGATAGGCTGGAGGTTATCAAAGACAATTCTGTTGAGGCCATAGAAGAAAACGTAGAAGACTTGAAAGCGCGCTATGAGCAGCTAATGAATAAAATGGCAGTCAGGAACCAGCGTATACTCAATGCATTTCCCAATCTCCGAGACTTACGCCAAGACTTCAGAATCAAATACTGGCAGAATGGCATGAAAATACCCTATCGCCGCCAGCATAGGCAGTAAGCTGCTTTCATGTCCGGTTGGGCTTTATGCTATTATTATTAGGAACGCTGTTTTCAAGAGGAATATTGAATGAAACACACAACTGATGAAACCGAACAGGAATTGGATTTAACCGAAGAAGAAAATCTTGATGGAGAGTACCGACTTAAATACAGACCAGGGCGCTGGTTCAAATTTTCTGCAGTTCTGGTCCTAATAGCTTTTGTGTTCTTCAGCTCGCCGGAGTTGACCTATTTTTTGACCGATAAATTCGGTTTCCTGGAACAAAACCGGGTCCTTAGAGATGATGAAATAGTCCAAATGTGCAAACCAGCTGTGGTCAGTATTGAAGCAGTTGATGCCAGTAATTCCATCAAGGCTTCCATTAAAACCGGAACCGGGTTCAACATTGATCCCTCAGGAATTATTATAACCAACCAACACATAGTATCTGGAGCCGGTACCATAACCATAACCTTTGATAGCGGTGAGAAATTTTACGCCAACCAATTTGACGTATTACCCGGATATGACGTGGCTGTGATTACCTTGAATGGTTCTAGTCTGCCCAGTATCAACCTTAACCTGAAAGACCGGCCCAAGGCGGGAGACATCGTCACCATCATCGGCAATCCGCTTGGTTTTCAGAAAATCGCCCAGAGAGGCAAAGTGCTTGGGTATAGAGAAAATACCAGTGAATTGGTTCCGGATATGGTGGTCGAATTACCTATCAATCCCGGCAACAGCGGCAG
>JAXDBN010000178.1:0-3088 GCA_034678805.1 Syntrophomonadaceae bacterium | reverse complement strand
AGAATAATGCGGATGAAAGGTCCCATTTGGAGGCGAGGATCAACCCCTGTCAGCATGAGGAGGTTATCCGGGCCTACATCCTTCAGCAGGGAATAGAAGAACTGATCATCTCTATTCAAAATACCTGCTTGGAGGAACTGATGGACAAGGAAGAATTAATAAACTACAAAGGGAAAAGCTATATCAAATCTCTCCTGCTATATTGATCGGCCATCCTCCTCCTGTTACGTATTTATCCCCATTAGCCGGCAGCTGTTTCAGCTGCCGGCTTTATGTCTGCCGCTGGGCACGTGCCTCTGCCTGAATTTTGTTGACTTCGGTAAGCAACCCAACCTATCATAGGACTAACAAGGACGAATGATGCCGAACAATAATCCTTGATGGAGGGCTGCAATGTCCGATACGGTCAAGTACATTTTAGGGATACTGTTTATAATAGTGCTGTTCTATGTTTTTCAGCCGGCCCACAGAACGCCTAACAACAAGAGTACTACCAGAGCCACTTGAGGCATTATTTGCCTTCTGTATGAAGGTAATGCCTCGGATTAGACATAAAAACAACCTAGGTTAATAGCCAGGCCAGCTGGGTCGCAACGCCCGGGTGGACCTTTTCTTCTGTACCGTTATTATGAAAATGAAATGAGGGTGGGCATGAAACCCTTGGCTGTTTTATATATGGATAGTTCTACCTATTATCCGGCTGACCTGCGTGAACGGGTGGCAGCCGTGCGAATCTTCGAGCTGGAAAAGCAAAATGAGGCTTTGTCCATCGTTATACCATGGTCGATCCAGGAAGATACCCTATTGCTCCCGGTGGGCATCAAAAATTACATTGAGAAGTATATAGAATCGCAGATTTGCACAATCCCGGTGGCATTTACGGATGAGGAACAGAGACAGAAGCAGCTGATAAGGTATATTCTGTATGGTGACCGGGACTTGAACCCTGGTGAGGAAATCGATATAGACCGTATATTTGAGGCTCTGGCATACCACGCCGCTTTTTTTGTTACGGTTGACAAAAAACACATCTTCTCCAAAGCCCATCAGTTTCTCCAGCATTTTAAGCTCCAGGTCATGAGCCCTTCGCAATGTCTGCCTATAGTAGAGCAGTATCTTAAGAAAAAACAGGCCAATTACGCCGATTTATATAAGAAAAATCCCTAAGTCGGCGATATCATGTAAATGAGTCGGACAGGGTGGGTGAGGACTGCGCCTATCGTTAATATTTTCAACCTGGGTCAAATTCAAAAAGCCCCGGAGCTTTTGCCCCAGGGCTATATTTATGACCTGTATCAATATGGAGTTAGCAGGAGACTTATATTTTACCGGCTAATTCAAAGTGGCCGATCCGTAAATGGCGATATATTTCTGCTGGGCGGCTGCGGCCTGATCCACCCCGATGTTGCATTGCGGGCTCAGTAATGAACAACGCTTGCTGCAGCCGGTACAGAATAAATTGCTCAGGTATTGGGATAAGGTTACCTGGTCCGGGGCAGAGTCGCTGTTGGCTCCAGTTGAGTCACTGACACTGGTGCTGCTGTCGGCAGTGCTCGAGCTGATGCTGCTGGTTGGCACCGGAATTGTTGCTGCCGCTGCCGTGGAATGCTTGCGTCCAGAGCCGCGAACATTGGAATCAGTGCTGCTGGCGGGCAGGCTGTCCTCAACCGGCTTGGACCGATTATCCAAAACCGCAGCATTACTATAGATAGTCTCCTGGGAAGCTGGGGATGAGAGTTCGCCATTGGCCGGGTTGAATCCCATTGGCATAAAAATCAGTCCCAGGGTCAGTACCAGGGCTCCCAGGTTCAGAGCCACCCGGCCGGTAGCCGGGCGATGCGGCGCTTTGAACATGCGCGGCACAGTATTTACAAAGAACCCCCAGTGCAGGGCCACATGCAGCCCGAATAAAACCAGGCAGCTATAGGACAGCCATTTATGCCACAAGACGGTAGTGTGACTGGCTGGACCGGCTGAAGGGAAAAGCACCGCAGAGATAAAAATGCCGGTAACGATAATGCCGTTCAAGGTCACCAGGGATATTGTGTTTAACAGGTAAAAGAGCTTGGTTTTGACCTTCACCTTCGGATTAAACAGGTTCCTGGTTATGTTCTTTACCCAGGACCAGTTTAGAATCATATGAAATACTACCAGTGCCCCGCTGGCCAGGCCGGCGATCTCATGAAAGGTGAACCCGGTCTCACGGGGATAAATCAATACAACAAATAACGCGGTCAGTATTATATCCACAACCAGCTTGGTCAGCGTTTTATTCATGAGCCATAACCTCCATTCCTTAATGGTTTTCTCCAGATCTTATAGAATGAAGTTATTATAGCCTGCAGTTGTGACAGTTCTGTGAACATATTATGAATAATGGGTGAAATATTCTGAGCTGCGATATTTAGCTTGATAGCTTGGCCCAATGGGAAGAACAGTCTAGTTAGGCTGCACCAAGACGTTCTTCTGGTAACTGGCGGTGTTACAAAAAGAACGTCCCTAATGTAATATTATTTGTCCCGGTAGGTTTTGCCGGGGGCAGGCGCCAGCACACCGGCCAGTGCGCCCAGGGAGCCGGAGCCCAGGGCTACCACCGCATCGGGTATGGGTTTGCCCATTATAGAAAGGGTTATAATCCCGCCTATGGACAATACCGTGACCAGGCCCAGGAACTTGACCACGCTCAGGTAAACCGGAAGATCGCCCGGTTGGTGGGGAGGCAGGGCACTCGTTTTACTCATAATATCCACCTTTCCCAGCGCTAAGCTGAACCGCTTTAATTTGGTGAGCGGCTGATATATACTATGAGCGCCGCCAGAATATTTCCACATAAATATTAGAAAAATGGTCAGGATTTACTGTTCTTCCGCAGATCGTCAAAATGCATTAAAATATAGTAAATTTGCCGCGATGCTTTCAAGCCATTTCCTACCTGAGTTAACCATGTTAAGGCCATACATATACAAACGAGAGGATTGATTGCAGTGATAGCGAAAAAGATGCGGGGGCCGGTGGCCAATAGTTCAGTGACCCGGGCTATGTTCGAGGAAGGCAAACGCCTGGCGGCGCTGCATGGCCCCGAGAATGT
>JAXDBN010000177.1:0-6803 GCA_034678805.1 Syntrophomonadaceae bacterium | reverse complement strand
GCCTGTGCCTTAGCCATGTCAGCCGGCACGGCTTTTGGAGGATGGCGCATTATTCGTACCATGGGCGGTAAGATATTCCGCATTGAGCCTATCAATGGTTTTGCGGCTGACTTTACCTCCTCTTTGGTTATATACGGGGCCAGTACCCTGGGCATACCGGTCAGTACTACCCATGTCGTATCATCTTCCATTATGGGGGTAGGTGCTGCCAAAAGAATTAAGGGAGTGAGATGGAATATTGCCCGCCAGATTGTTATAGCCTGGTTTGTAACCATACCGTCAGCAGCGTTGATGTCGTTGCTATGCTACCGTCTTTTGGTTATGTTCATATAAGCTGGACCTGATTAAATGATGAGGACTCTTCCCGTTTGATGGGGAGGGTTTTTTTATTCTAGAAACCTTTTGCCAATTTGCATGATTACATACATAATAGAGATAGTGATTTTTATAACAAAGGAGTGGGGAATTTTGAAAGTATACAAGATTCCTGAAGCTACCGTTATCCGACTCTCTATATACTCGCGTCAGCTTAGCAATCTGAGAAAGGCCGGCGTTGAGACCGTTTCCTCGGAAGAGATTGCCAACAGCGTCGGGGTTAGTTCCGCTCAGGTACGTAAAGATCTCGCTTATTTCGGCGAGTTTGGTACCCGGGGAGTGGGATACCGGGTAGACGAACTATTAGGCTATTTAACTAAAATTTTGGGGCTTAATAAAGAATGGAACCTGGCTATTATTGGAGCTGGTAAATTAGGATCGGCCCTGGCACTATATGAAGGTTTCAGGCAGCGGGGTTTCTCGATCCGGGCCATCTGTGACGTTGACCAGAATATAGTAGGCCAGAATCTAGCCGGGGTAATGGTGGATTCGATGGATATCCTGGAAAAGCTGGTTAAGGAGCACGACATAAATATCGGTATTATCACAGTTCCGGCCAGCGAAGCTCAAAAAGTTACCGATCGCCTGGTGGATGCGGGAGTCGCGGCTATCCTCAACTTCTCTCCACAGGTGCTCAAAGTTCCTCCCGATGTGATCCTGAGAAATGTCGACCTGGCAGTGAACTTGAAGGTACTAAGCTTCAATCTTTCCCATAACCGCTAAAAAATAGCGAAGGAGGCTGCTTTTGAGGTACGGCCTCCTTTCTTATCTGCCTTGTCTTTGGCAGTCACTAGTGCTAAACTTTAAAAAATGTTACGGGGGGAAGACCGGTTGGCTGGGAGAACGCGTACCTATCCGGGCTGGCAATTGCTTTTATTGCTATTGGTTATTGGAGGTATAATCGGCAGTTGGATAGGAAACGCTATCGTAAAATTGTGGCCGGCAGTCAGTATCCTTGGTCATGTACAGAGTGTGGGCTTGCCTGCATTCACCATGGACTTAAATGTTTTTTCACTGACTTTTGGTTTTATGTTTAATATCAATTTTTTTAGTATATTGGGCTTTATCGTTGCCTGGGTATTTTACCAAAGGCTGTAATTATAAGAGGTTTGAAAATTGAAAAAGATTATTCTGGCGTCAGAATCACCTCGGCGACAGTCACTATTGCAGCAAATGGGGCTGGATTTTGTAGTCTCCCCCGCCAATATAACGGAAGACCTCTCCCTATCAAAATCACCCGAAGATTTAGTTCGTACCATAGCCTGGCAAAAAGCCCAGCACGTTCTCCAGGGTTTGCAGGACGGCATTGTCATAGCCGCAGATACGGTGGTTAGCTGGGAAGGTAAAGTCATGGGAAAACCGGCCGACAGGAATGATGCCTTTGCCATGCTGTCTCGATTAAGCGGGCAGGTCCACCAGGTTATGACCGGTTTGTGTGTTGCCGAAGCAGGGGATACCATACCGGAGCTGGCGGTCGAATGCACCGATGTGTTTTTTCGCTGCCTGTCCAACCGGGATATAGATAACTACCTTAATCATGGTGAATGGATGGATAAAGCCGGATCCTATGCAATTCAAGGATGGGGTGCGCTGCTGGTTGACCGCATTGAAGGATGTTATTTCAATGTGGTGGGATTACCGCTGAACAGGTTGAATTTAATGCTGACAAGAAAAGGGTTGGATTTGTTGGAGGTCTGCTAATCCATGCAATACACCACTCTTATCAAAGATATGCCCTATGATTCAAGACCCCGGGAAAAGCTGCTCAATCTGGGTGCTGATCACCTCAGCGACCATGAATTACTGGCTATTATATTGGGCAACGGTACCAGGGAGACCAGTGCCCTGGAGCTGGCCAACCAACTGCTGAAAACCTATCATGGATTAAGACATCTCAAAGAAACTACCCTTGAGGAGTTAACCCAGGTCAAGGGTGTGGGTCAAGCCAAAGCGGCCAATATCAAGGCGGCTTTGGAGATAGGCAGCCGGGTTTGCCGGGATGTAGAAAACAGGTGGTTGATCCGCTCTCCCTATGATGTACAGCAGTATGCCGAAAAGGTTTTACTGCAGGAGATGCGTGATTATGACCGGGAACATTTCCTGGCTCTGTACCTGGATCGAAAAGGCGGGGTTATCACCAAAGAGGGTATTTCAATAGGCGGCTTACATAGTTCGATCGTTCATCCCCGGGAAGTGTTTAAAACCGCTGTGAAACGCAGTGCCGCCTCGATAATTCTGGCTCATAATCATCCCAGCGGGGATCCGGCCCCCAGCCAGCAGGATATTGAAATTACCCGCCGGCTAATAGAAGCGGGTCAAATTATGGGGATTGAAATACTAGATCATGTTATTATAGGAGAGCAGAGGTACTGTAGTTTTAAAGAAAAAGGTTTAATATAAAACTTAAGGAGGACTCTAAAACGTGCTATTCAGTAAAGATTTAGGGATAGATTTGGGAACTGCCAATACCCTGGTGCATTTGAAGGGACACGGGGTTATTCTTACCGAACCGTCGGTGGTAGCCATTCAGGTGCACAGCGGACGGGTGGTGGCAGTTGGGGAGGAAGCCAAGCAGATGATTGGCCGCACCCCCGGCAATATAGTAGCTATTCGTCCTATGAAGGATGGGGTAATAGCTGATTTTGACGTGACCCAGTCCATGTTGAAATATTTTATCGGCAAAGCGCTGGGAGGAAAGAAGTCTCTGGTAAAACCCAGGGTTGTCATAAGTATTCCTACCGGCTGTACTACGGTAGAGGAAAGAGCGGTCAAAGAAGCCGCTTTAGCCGGAGGCGCCAAAGAAGCCTATCTGCTGGAAGAACCAATGGCTGCGGCCATAGGTGCAGGTTTACCGGTACATGAACCCACCGGGAACATGATAGTTGACATCGGGGGTGGGACCACTGAGGTCGCGGTCATTTCTTTGGGAGGGATCGTTACTGCCAAATCAGTCCGGGTGGCTGGAGATAAAATGGACGAAGCCATTATCCAGCACTTAAAGAGAAATTATAATCTGCTAATCGGAGAGCGTACCGCTGAGAACATCAAAATCAATATCGGATCGGCTCTCCTGGAGGATCCCGAGTTGTTCTACGAGGTCAAAGGGAGGGATCTGGTTACCGGATTACCCCAGACTATTCAGGTTTCTTCGGTGGAGATCCAGCAAGCTTTGAGGGAAACGGTGGAACAGATTATTGAAGGGATCAAGGTGTGTTTGGAGAAAACCCCGCCGGAACTGGCCTCGGATATTATGGACCGGGGTATAGTGATGGCAGGCGGCGGGTCGCTGCTGCGCGGTTTGGATAAATTGATCGGGTATGAAACCCATATGCCGGTTTATGTGTGTGAGGAGCCGCTTTTGGCAGTGGCGCGGGGAACCGGCCGGGTACTTGAGAATATTGAGACTCTGAAAAGACTTATTTTGAATCCTAAAAGAAATACTTGATCGGGTGAATAGGGTTGTTCAAGTTATTTGAGAAAAAGGGCTTTTGGGCTCTTCTATTTACGGCCCTGATTTTAATACTGGTTATAAAGCTGGGTTCCAGCAACAGCCAGAGTCTGAGTGGGGCTTCGCAATTGGTCCGGGAGACTTATGCCCCGCTGCAGAAGGGCGTGGACCTGGTGCAGCAGGGATTAATACATATTGGAACCAAATTGCTGGGTGTGCAGAGTTTAGAGGAACGCCTGCAAGCTGAGGCGGACAAGAACCAGCAACTAAGTTTGGAAAACATGCAGCTGCGCCAATACAAGGCAGAGGTAGAGAGATTACGTGCCTTACTCGATTATCAAAACGCCCAATCAGCTCAGTATACTTTAGAAGCAACCCGGGTAATAGCCCGGGGCGCCAATAACTGGTATAATACCCTGACTATTGATAAGGGGACCGATTTCGGTCTGGCTGTGAACATGCCGGTTATAACCCCGGAAGGGCTGGTAGGTAAAATCATCAATGTCAGCAGTAATAGTGCTCAGGTTTTACTGATCACTGACCGGGAACTGGCGGTGGGTGCTATTCTCCAACAAACGCGTGAAAATCGTGGCATAGTGGAGGGAGTCGGGAATGGTCAGCTCAAGATGATAAATATACCATACTATTCCCCGGTGCAGGAAGGGGAACCTGTAGTCACTTCAGGGTTATCCCAGGTTTATCCTCCGGGTATCCAGATCGGTACTGTAATTACCATCCAAAAGGAAGCGAACGGACTTGTACAGTCCGCTTACGTACAGCCGGCGGTTAATTTTAACCGGTTGGAAGAAGTGCTGGTAATCAAGGCCTTCAGGGCTGTCACCCAGCCCGCCGAAAAAGGGGTGTAAAAAACCAATGCGCTCTCTTATTCTTCTTCTATTGCCATTCCTGGCTTTGTTTTTCCAAACCACTCTTTTCAGAGCCATCCCTATCCATGGGATTGTTCCGGACTTACTCTTGATCCTGGTAATTTTTTATGCGGTATTCAGCGGTTCCACCAAGGGAGCTGTATATGGTGCAGCCTGCGGCTTGTGGGAAGACCTGTATCTGGGGCGCATGATAGGAATCAGTGCCATTAGCAAAGGGATTACCGCTTACATAATGGGCAAGATGGAAGGCCCGGTTTTTAAAGACAACATCCTGGTGGGGATTATTGGTGTGGTAAGCGGTACGATAATCAATTCCCTGATTATAATAATCATTTCATTTATCGGGATAAAAGGCTTCGGCTTGGACAAAAACATGTTGGCCGAGCTTATCTACCAGGGTATATACAACACCATTATAGCTACACCCATATATATTTGGTATTTTAGGTCATCAGGTGCGGGATTGCTTAAGGAGGAAGGCCTGCTGCGATGAAACAAAGCAACTTGGATCACCGTCTGAAAAATTATACCCTGGTCATTTTCGCACTTTTGGGCCTGCTGACCATAAAACTGGCTATTGTACAGCTTTATCACAGCGATGTTTACCAGGTCAAGGCCAAAGAAAATCGAATTCGGCTGGTTTCGATAAAACCATCCCGGGGGGAAATCTATGATCGTAATGGCGCAACCCTGGCCGCCAATGAGTTGGTTTATACTCTGACCCTCACCAATCCTGGCAAGGATGTTCATGATGAGCTGGTCGACCGGCTGGTGTCCCTCCTGCAGCCATCCTATCCGGAGATAACCGCTGCTGTGGTTAAGGAAAAAATAGCTTCCCAACAATATCGATTGTTTGAGCCGGTGGTAATAGTTCGTGATATTACCTGGGATTTAGTGGTTAAAATTGAAGAAGATCGTGAAAACCTGCCGGGCGTTAACATTGATACCGAACCTTTGCGTTCATACCCGCAGGGTACCCTGGCCGGGCACGTTTTAGGGTATATCCATTCTATTAATCAGGATGAATTGACAGCTTCCAATGCTGTATATAACATCAACAGTCTGATAGGCAAATCCGGTATAGAGAAAGAGTATGAGGATGAATTGCGCGGTACTTACGGGGCCCGGCGCCTGGAAGTAGATGCCAACGCCAGGCCTATCGGGGAACTGGTGACGCTTGAACCTGTACCCGGTAACAACCTTAAGCTTACCTTGGATAACAAATTACAGGCGGTAATGGAGAACTCACTGGAAAGCAACTTGACCCGGCTGCAGCAGAAATACCCCAAAGCCAAGGTCGGCGCTGCCGTATTGATGGATGTAAAAACCGGCGACATATTGGCCATGGCCAGCAGCCCGGCTATGCGGCCCGATGACTGGAAGGGCAACATCAGTTCCAGTCTGGCCGCCTATTATTTTCCCCAGGGGGATAATTATGACCCTATGAATCCTGGCGCGGCTTTAAACCGCGCTATTCAAGTATGCTATCCGCCTGGCTCGACCTTTAAACCGATCACTGGTATGGCCGCCCTGGAAAGCAAGGTCATGGATCCCCTGAATGACTTTGTAAAGTGCGGGGGCCGGTATTGGATTGCACCTTATATTCCTTGTACCGGAGTGCATGGTAATCTCAACTACTATAGTGGTATGGCCAAATCCTGCAATGTATACTTCCAGGAGATGGCCCGCCGGGCCGGCAAGGACGCTCTAATTAAAGTAGCCCAGGACTTCGGGCTTGGACAAAAGACGGGGATCGATCTTCCTTACGAATCCCAGGGCCTGGTTCCTACCCCGGAATGGAAACGAGAGTTGAACGCCCTCTTGATAGACCGTAAATATGATAACCTGCGCAAAAAATTAGAGGAGAAGTACACCCAGCTCCTGGCCCAGGCCAGCCCGGATCAGGTCAAGGAGATCGAGAAAAAGAAGCAGAACGAACAGGCCCAGCTAGAGGCTCAATATGAGATTGATTATAATTTCGATACTAACTGGCAGCCGTTTGACACATTTAACATGTCCATTGGGCAGGGTGCCAACCAGTATACCCTTATTGATCTGGCAGACTACATTGCCGCCCTGGCTAACGGCGGCGA
>JAXDBN010000176.1:0-3746 GCA_034678805.1 Syntrophomonadaceae bacterium | reverse complement strand
AGTTAATCCGTCGCTGGGTATAACCGTAAGTATCGACAAGATTAAAGCTGCCTGTGAAAGCGCGAAACAAAACCCCGCTGAGGAAAACAGCTTCCGGCAGCTTAGGCTTAACCAATGGGTCAAACAGTCAGTGCGCTGGATGCCCATGGAGAAATGGGATAAGTGTGCTTTCAAGGTTGACCCGGAAAAATTAAAAGGCCGGGTTTGCTATGGCGGGTTAGACTTATCCAGCACTACCGATATAACAGCTTTTGTGCTGGTTTTTCCCCCGGTTGATGAGGACGATAAATTTCATATTCTCCCCTACTTCTGGATACCGGAAGAAAACCTCGACCTCAGGGTTAGGCGCGATCATGTAAACTACGACCTGTGGCAAAAGCAAGGTTTTCTGAAAACAACCGAGGGCAACGTGGTGCATTACGGATTTATCGAAGCCTTTATTGAGGAGTTGGGTACCCAATACAACATCAAAGAAATCGCCTTTGACCGCTGGGGCGCGGTTCAAATGACACAGAACTTGGAAGGGCTTGGTTTTACGGTAGTGCCGTTTGGCCAGGGGTTTAAGGATATGTCCCCTCCTACCAAGGAACTAATGAAACTGACCCTGGAAGAAAAGATCGCCCATGGCGGTCATCCGGTTCTGCGCTGGATGATGGATAACATTTTTATCCGCACAGACCCGGCTGGCAATATCAAACCCGACAAGGAGAAAAGCACCGAGCGGATTGATGGTGCGGTGGCGCTTATCATGGCGCTGGATAGAGCACTACGTTGTGGAGCAGTAAATAATGGCTCTGTCTATGATGAACGTGGTTTGTTGATGCTTTAATTGTTCGCATTTCATGATACACTAAATTTGGTAACTTTTTATGTATCCGGTACTGTTAAGCTTTGTAATGTGAGGTGTGGCATGCCTACATATGTAAAACAATTATTCACTGATTCAGGGAAAGAAATTCTCGGCCAGGTAAAATGGGGTCAAAAAGTTAACTGTAATTATCCGGGAATTTATGTGGTTGCGATTACTGATTCGGCTGAAAAAATTGTCTGCTCTGTTGATGCGCCTATATCAGTGAAAATCGTTCAAGATTGGATAACTTATGTACCGAAGCTTAACCTTGATGGTAAGCGCCCTAGATATGAAGATTTAGTGAATAGGCTCAAAGAATTCTGGATTCCTGATGAGACAATATTATATATAGGGAAAGCCGGTACATCATTAAAAGACAGGGTTAACCAATATTATAATACTAGGCTAGGAGATCCCAAACCTCATGCAGGAGGCCATTGGATAAAAACACTAGAGAACTTGAGTGATCTTAATATATTCTGGACTACATCTGTGGGGGAAAAAGCAAAGGATGTTGAAGAGAGATTTATAAAGAATTTTATCCGTAACGTATCTAACGAGAGTAAACAAAAATTATTTGATCCTGAATATCCTTTTCCTTTTGCCAATCTAGAGTTTCCAAAAGGGACGAGAAAAAGACATGGCTTACAATGCCAGGTAAATAGATAAATAATCATATTCACATACCAGAAGCACCTGCAAATAGGTGCTTCTTTCATGCCTTATATATTAATGAAGGTTTGTTGACCACTTAAAAATAATATAAACCATGTGAATATTAATAAAAACCTATTGACCATAAAATACCTATTGGTTTATAATAATAACCACGAGGTTAATTATTATAAATAAAGGGGGCACATTTTATGGCAAGCAGGGTAATCCAGATTTCGTTTAGTGATACTGAATATACTCATTTACAGGCTAAAGCTAAAGCCGAAGGAATGACAATCGCACTTTATATAAAGAACAAAGTATTGGAGGATACTGAATTTAAAAAATGGTTTCGTGAACTCCTTGAGCGGGTTTCACGTATTAGGCCAGGGACTACATTTAATATTAAAGCGGTAATGTCAACCGACTGGGTTAACATTGATCGTGGGGTTCGTCTTGCGATGGGTCGTGCATTTTATAATTATGTAGTAGCCAGCAAAGTTGAAGGAGTTAGGCCAACTCATAAGGATAGCGCGAATGTTCAATGGTATGTGACAGGAGGCGGACAATAATGTTGTATTCAGTTGAGACAGGAAAATATGTTAAAAAACTGCCACACAAACGGGACTTTGATCGTTGGATGAAGAACATTTCTGCGCCAGATTATCAGAAAATCATTGATACTTTGGATGAGAAGATTGATGCAGCCGATATTAACACATCAAGCTGGATGCCGGGAAATGACTGGACAGGGACTGTATATGAACCGCTCTATCACGCTTGTGGAAACAACAAAGAAGCATCTGGCTTATTCTTTGGATTGGTTCTATTTAATCACTTAATGGAGAGGAAAGATGCAGTCTGGGGTTTTGGCAGATATGAGAAGGACGGAATCCCTATTAAAGGAATGACCTACTTTAGGCTAAAGAATATTCCGTAAGGGTGGGGAATGTATGGCCAATACAAATTTATTGAAATCATTAGTCGAAAAAGAAATGATAAGTACTTTTTGCCAAAAACATCAGATTGAACTGCTACATCTTTCAACTAAGCAGATACATAGTATATTTAATGATATGGAGCCTGATCTAATAGGTTACCAGCCTTGTCAAAAAGCTCTGTACATTGGCGAAATTACTACCTCGGGGTTTTTGGGTCAGCGTGGAAGAGATTTTCATGTGGGTGCAGTTAAGAAGGTATTTGAAGCCTTTTCAAAATTTTATCTTTTTCATGACGATGCGGAAAATATTATCAAGAGGACTAATAGACATTTCTTGGAGGTGAATATCGAATCAATAAAATGTTTCTTCATAGTTCCGGAGGGAAGTAAATTTATTAATGCCCTTGGTTATAGAAAACGGCTATTCGATAAGGGGTACATGACTTTAGAGACCATAGAACTTACTAAAGATACACAAGATATTATGATAAAGATTTTAATGGACTCACGAAATGAAAATAAATTATAAACAATAAAGTATCAAGGCATCTCGAAAGAGGTGCTTTTTTCATGCCCATTTTTAGGAGGAGCGTTTAATGAAAATACCCGTATTATCAAGATTATTAAAGCCCCGAGCCAGTCCTAAAAATCGTCTGTATGGCAGCACATACAGCTTTTTCTTCGGCGGAACCGCCAGCGGCAAAACCGTCAATGAAAGAACGGCCATGCAGACCACCGCGGTATATGCCTGCGTTCGCATCCTGGCGGAAACCATAGCCAGCTTGCCGCTCAATGTTTACCGGTCTACAGACAACGGCAAAGAGAAAGCTATAGACCACCAGCTATATTATCTGCTCCATGATGAGCCTAATCCGGAGATGACTTCATTTGTGTTTCGAGAGACACTGATGAGTCATCTTTTATTATGGGGCAACGCCTATGCTCAGATTATCCGAGATGGGCGGGGCAAGGTACTGGCCCTCTATCCCCTTTTGCCCGACCGGATGATGGTGGATCGGACAACCGAGGGGCAGCTATATTACGAATACCGCAAGGACACCGGATATGTAATCTTAAGGCCGGAAGATATCCTGCATATTCCCGGGCTTGGTTTTGACGGATTGGTGGGCTACTCCCCCATTGCTATGGCCAAGAACGCTGTGGGCATGGCAATTGCCACTGAAGAATATGGGGGCAAATTCTTTGCCAATGGAGCCAGTCCAGGCGGAGTTTTAGAGCATCCCGGGGTAGTCAAAGACCCGGCCCGAATCCGGGAAAGCTGGAACGCGGTCTACCAGGGCA
>JAXDBN010000175.1:0-21450 GCA_034678805.1 Syntrophomonadaceae bacterium | reverse complement strand
CTTGCTTAATCCGGGTCCTATTATCAATAAACTGAAATGTTCCCTCTTTCAAGGCCAGGGATGAAGCAGCTAAATCGAGAATACCAAAACCCTCGGTAGGGGGAGAATCCGATTCCGTTCGCGCCCCATTTATTAAAATGGCCTTCAGCAAAGCTGAAGACGGTTCCATCACACCAAATTGAGAATCTAACTGCTCCCGCAGGAGGGCCAGGGCCCCACCTGTCACGGCGGCGGCCATGGAAGTGCCTCCCATCCTGGTGTAAAGAGGATTGGCGGTAAAATTACTATCAGTAAGACTGGAACAGGCTGATATCAGGGCCGAGCCTGGCACCAACAAATCCGGCTTAATTCGTCCGTCCATGGTCGGACCAAGACTGGAGGATTCAGCCACCTGATCAGCAAAACGGGCTTGGGTATCGAAGGCAGGACGGGGCACCTGGCTGGAGCCAACCACCAGGGCATTTTTACTGTTGGCCTGGGTTGTTAGGGTGCCACTGCCGGGGCCATTGTTGCCGGCGCCGAAAACCGGTAAAAACGATGGGTATTGATAAACGAACCTGTCAATTTGGGCTGTGCTGTCACTATATTTATTGCCATTATTGCCCCAACCGTTTACATGTATTCTGACCCCAGCCGAGTACGCCGGCAGAAATAAATCGGCGATATTCACCGGGACGCGGATATTATTATCGCGATCCAATAGAGCCTGGAAGTAGAGGCTGGCTCCCGGGGCAATACCACTATATTTTCCCTCCGAGGCCGCTCCGGTTCCGGCTATGGTAGCGGCCATGAAGGTCCCGTGACCGATGGGATCATCAGCCGGGTCCCGCTCAGCATAGGATTTTAACATAACTACTTTGGGCATTTGACCCGCCTGGCTCTGCAAATCAGGGTGAATGTCGGTCATGCTGCCCTTATCCAACCCGCTGTCGGCTATGCCGATTATTTGACCTTGACCGCTCAGTCCGGCAGCGGTGATAATGTTTTCAACCAGCAATGGACGGGATCCGATTATGTCAGCCGAGCGATCATTGGCCCAGGCTACCGGCAAAGCTATTTGTCCGAAAAATACAATACATAACATAAGCGACAGAACATACTGCCGCTTATGTTTATTTGCATATCTCATCCAGAGTGACTCCTTGTCTGTTAATAACGGTATGACCTAAAGATAACTTTCCATATAGTCGGCAATGGCTGCCGCTATAGCCTCGGCTGCCTTGTTTCTGCAACTGTTCTGGCCCAACAAAGCCCCCTCAGTGGGATTACTGATAAAACCCATTTCAACAAGGGCAGAAGGCATCTCTGTTTCGCGCAGAACTGCAAAATTAGCTTGTTTTACCCCGCGATCGTTCAGGCCCAGTTCTTTCACCATGGCTTGCTGGATTCTCAGGGCCAGATTATAACGTTCATCCTTCTGCATAAACAACTGAGGATTGCTCAGCGGATAGTAACAATAGGTTTCAGTGCCGGATGGGCTGGAGCTTACATTGGAGTTACAGTGTATCGATACAAAAACTGAGGCATTGTACATGTTGGCAATGTTGGGCCGGTCGTCCAACTCCACAAAGGTATCATTGGTACGCGTATAAACAACCCGTATGCCATTTTTCTTTAATATCTCCCCTACCTTCAATGCGACGGCCAGATTTACATCTTTTTCATCCAGGTTACAGCCATTTGCCCCCGGGTCCTTGCCGCCATGCCCGGCATCCAGGACAACCAACGGTTCACGTGACTCAATCTCACTCTTGTCAATAAACAATATGTTTATGGCTGACCCGTCATCATTGGGCCCAACTGAGAATTTAACCGGTTTCTTGGTATTAATGGTCATGACCGTAGCTGTCTCCCCGTTCCCTTGGGGAGCGAAGGTCATGCTGCTGATCAGTGAACTTGAATAACTATAGCTTGACTGAGCCTTACCCTGGATGGCGTTATTTATCACAATTTCCAGCTTCTTCTCACCAACGTCTGAGGTATAACCCAATGCTGCAATTCCTTTGACGGTAATATTTTCCCCGCTGCTGCTGAAAGTGCTTCTGTCCACAGAGCTTATGTAGTTGGGTATAAACAAAACGGCTTTTTTATCGCTGTTTGCAAGGCTGGTTTCATAGGTGACACCGGTAGGCATGGTAATCACCACCTGGGCATCGCCGCCGGTATTGGTGCCTTGAACGTTCAATTTCTCGGTCCCCAGCCATTTTTCAAAGCTGGTTGTACCGATTATCTGACTATCTTTAAAAGTATATGTAAGCCGTCCATTATTTTCTGATTTTTTCATATTCAACTTGACCGTAGATTCTATGGATATTTCTAATCCTTCGGCTGCCCGCTCGGAGCTTAGGGTGATGGAGGCCAAATCTGATGATCCCGGGGCTGGATTGGCCGCAGGAGGATCTGATCCTTTATCCTCAGCAGGATCTGCCTCAGGCGTTTCAGCTGACGGCGGAACTACCTCGCCTTCATGGATCAGTTCCACCACCCAACCAGCTACCCAGGCATTAAGTGAACCCTTTCTGACCAGATACCAATCGCCATATTGGCTTAAAACCGTCAGGGTTTCTCCTGGGCTGGCCTGGCCAATGACATTGTCATCATTTATCTCTGCGGAACTGCGAAGGTTCACTGTATTGATTATATTAACCGCTACCACTGCAGCATTATTGGAGCTGGGTAATGCCGGCGGACTGGTCATTATTGCTTTGAAATCAGCTCCGTCCCAAGATACCGTGCCTCCCAGGGCTTCACCCACAAAACGCAGGGGCGCTAAAGTACGATTTCCCACTATTCTGGCCGGTACATCCAGCTTCCATACTGTTCCATTAACCGTAGGAGTATTGGAGTTGATTGGCAATATCACGGTGGTGGTGCCGCGTACAGCGGTAACCGTTTGGGTGCTCGCGTTCCATTCCACCGCAGCACCCATAGATCTGAATATAGCAGCCAGAGGCACGAGTATGCGCCCGTTCTCAATAACGGGCGGGACATCAAATGCCAGCGGAGCTCCGTCAAGGATGACCATAGGGGTCTGGGATTGCTGCACCGATTGGTTGACCGCTGCAGACGATGAACCGGTTGTGATATAATCCTGGTGAACCCATCCGGTCAAAGATCCAAATTTAATATTGTACCATGTCCCAACGTGGGTCAGGATCTCCACTTTGGAACCCTGCAGGAGTGTGCCTATTTGAGGATTGCTGGTGCTGGGATCCGGACGTACATTGACAGCTTTTCCGGTAATGATTCCTGTTGGGGTGGCTGCCTGAGCAACATTCGAACCGAAAATTGACAATATGTATAAGGCCGCTGTTAAAAAAATAAGGGCAACTATGAAAGTGCTTGTCCGTTTTTCGCTCATTAAACTCTCCTTAATTAGTCCTTACCAAAGGCATCAAACCAAATATGTATATTTTGAGTTAATTCTGCATATACAGGCATTTTCCTCCCTGGTTTTTCAGGAAAATCCCGACAAGTTGGCTAACCATAAACTATATACTAATAATACGACATAAATCTTACATTTTGGCTTAAATTTTTCTTAATAAAGCAGGAAAAACCGGACAAGTACGTTAAAATATGGACAGCTTTTTGAGTTGATTGTATGGACATTGCCCGGATGATAATGCGTATTATATGGAAACGAAGCTGGGAGGATGAAATGAGCATTTTAATAACCGGCGGGATAGGTTACATAGGCAGCCACACCTGTGTGGAGCTATTGAACGCAGGATACGAAATAATGGTTTGTGATAACCTGTCCAATGCCAAATTGGAAGTTATAGATAGAATCAAATACATAACCGGGCAAGACTTTCGGTTCTACCAAGCTGACATCCTTGATCGGGATGCCATGGAGCAAATCTTCGTTGCAAATCCTATCGATGCGGTAATTCACTTCGCTGGATTAAAAGCAGTAGGCGAATCGGTTCAAAAACCATTACTTTATTACCATAACAATGTGGCCGGATCTATAATTCTGCTGCAGACCATGGCTAAATTCGGGGTAAAAAGAATGGTGTTCAGTTCATCTGCTACGGTTTATGGCGAACCAGCCCGGGTACCTATCACCGAAGATTTTCCCCTTTTCACAACCAATCCTTACGGTTCCACCAAGCTGACCATTGAAAATATACTTAGGGATCTGGCAAAATCGGATCCCGAATGGAGCATCGCCCTGCTCCGTTATTTTAATCCTATCGGCTCTCATTCCAGCGGGCTCCTGGGTGATGATCCCAACGGCATCCCCAATAACCTTCTGCCTTATTTGCTCAAGGTAGCAACAGGAGAACTTGAAATACTGAGCGTATATGGTAACGACTACCCTACCCCCGATGGAACCGGAGTAAGAGATTATATTCATGTAGTTGATCTCAGCCAGGGGCATATTCAGGCAGTCAGTAAGGTAATGCAACAGCGAGGGATAGACGCCTACAATCTGGGGACTGGTACCGGCTATAGCGTCCTGGAAGTAATTTCGGCCTTTGAACAGACAACCGGGGCGAAGGTCAATTGGCAAATGGCTCCCCGCCGGCCGGGTGATATTGCCGAGTGTTATGCAGATCCGGGCAAGGCCAAACGCGAATTAGGCTGGGAAGCTCAAAAGGATCTTGCCGAAATGTGCAAGGATGCCTGGAGATTTGCTCACAAGCAATAAAGACATAAACCCATCTTCGATTCAAAAAGTGTTACCCTGTTACCCTTATTACCCTTTTTTAAAAAGTAATTATAAATAAAAAATAGATAGAAAAAGTTTCCGAAAATAGGTAACAAGGGTAACTAGGTAACATATATATCTATCATTTCTGATTTCAGGAACGTATTTGAGGACCATTAATGCAATCAAAACATGAGTTTAGAACCTAATCAGGAGTTGGCCAGATGCGGATTAAATCAGCTATAAGCTGGTGGTTAGCCCTGCTAATCTGGGAAGCAGTAACATTGATAGTGGTGACCATGCCTGTCCATTGATGGAACCTCAATGGCTGCAGCGATCACTGACTTGGCCCAGATGGTGATCTTCTACGAGGTTTTAGATACTTTGACTATGGATACCCGCTTCTCTTCTACTTCCTCCACCTTCAATACCAGGCCTTTGTATTCAATGGTTGGTTTATCTTTTCTGCCCGGTATGCGGCCCAGCTGGCCAATAATAAATCCGCTCAGGGTTTCGTACTCGTTGACAGGAAGTTTGACCTGAAGAAGTTCCTGGACATCATCCAGGGAGGAACTCCCTCTTATCAGGTAAGTACTATCGCCGAGCTTCTCAAAGTCCTTTTCTTCTACATCGTATTCATCGAAAATATTGCCCACAATTTCTTCCAATAGATCTTCAATAGTAACCAACCCCGCTGTGCCGCCATATTCATCAATTATAACTGCTATATGGATATTTTTACGCTGCATTTCCCGGAACAGCTGATCGGTCGGTTTGGAATCTGCCACAAAATAAGGTGCTCTGATTATCTTAACCAGGTCAAAACCCTCGCCCTTATCCTCCGATAAAAATTGAAACAGATCCTTGGCGTAGAGCATACCTACGATGTTATCCAAATTGCCCTGGTAAACTGGGATCCGAGAAAATTTCTCCGTGTTGACAACGTTTATTACCTCCCGTAAACCGGCGGTTATCGGCATCGCCACTATGTCAGTGCGGTGGGTCATGATATTTTCGGCCGTTTTATTATTGAACTCGAAGATATTATTGATCATTCTCTTTTCAACTTCGTGGATGGCCCCGGTCTCCTCCCCGATATCCACCATCATCCGGATCTCCTCTTCAGTTACCTCCTCGTCTTCCTCATTGGGGTCCATGCCAAAAAGCCGGACAATAAAGTTGGTTGATACTGTCAGCAGGGTAACTATCGGGCGGGTGGCAGCTGATAGGAATTGCAGCGGTCCAACTGCGAAATAGGCGATGGGCTGTGACTTCTTCATACCTATTCGTTTCGGCACCAATTCTCCGAAAACCAGGGTAACATAGGCGAGGAGGATGGTAATAACAATCATCGCTGCGGATTTTATATAACCAGCCGGCCATACCAGGCCAGCTCTCTGCAGCAACACAACCACGGGGCCGGCAAAAGTCTCGGAGGCGAAGGCGCTGGCCAGGAAGCCAGCCAGGGTAATACCGATTTGGATAGTAGCCAGTAACCGGCTAGGTTCGTTAAGCAAGTTCTCAATTTTTTCTGCCTTCTTATCGCCTTTATCCGCCAGCGATTTTATCCTGGTATCGTTTAAAGATATTAAAGCAATCTCGGATGCGGCAAAAAAAGCGTTCACCAATATCAATATCAATAAAAATACAATTGCGGTACCCATATTACCCCTCTTTAAGACCTATCTGAAACACAAAAAGGCCCCGGAGATTCGCATGGAATTTCTGGTTCCCTTTCTATGATGTCCGAGACTGGATCCATTTATTTGAACAGCCTTATTTTCAGAAAACGGTTGGCTTCTGCAAGACCGTAGACTTTCATCCATGCCTTCATCACCTCATTCAACATTATATCATTAAACTTCAGGTGATTAACCGGGACTTATTTCGACCTAATACTTGAAAAAGGGCAGGAAATTATACTCCCGGCATCGAAATCCTTCCATTAATCGGCTAAGGAGGTAAATCTATGACTGTGCAAATATGCCCTATCTGCGCCAGGGAGATGGAAGAATCCGATCGTTTTTGTTCAGCCTGCGGAAACGAACTCCAGGCAGCCGCCCGGGTATGCGCAAAATGTCACCAGCCTAATCCTGAGGAAGCCCATTTCTGCATGGCTTGCGGAGACGATCTGGCTTCCCAGCAAATAGCGTCTGCAACAGCCGTTCCAGAGATACACCATCTAGCCAATACCGCGGTAGTAACGTTAAATCCTATTGATGCAACAATTACCCCACAGGCCCGAGCCAATAACAAACAGGTTAGCAGGAGAAGTGCCGCAGTAATAGGGGTTGTATTATTATTGTTAGCCGGATTAGGGGGATTCTTCTATTATTTAAGCTGCCAAACCACCCAAAAGTATTTAAAAAGCAGTGCAGAGCTAGCCAGTCAAATCACAGCATCCAACCAGGTACTTATTGAGCAACTATCTGTTCCTATCACATCCCAGACCGTAACTGCCGTGCAACAAACCCTGCCGGTATTATCAGAGGACCTAAAGAAAGCAGCGGATGCTTGGACCGCTCGGTCTTGCCCCAGTCAATACCAGACCCAGCATGATAATCTGAAAAAGTTGACTCAAATACAGACAGACATCCTGGCGCAAGTTCCTGCTATCCTGGCCAATCCTTTGGCTAACGAAACGGATGCGCTGATCGCCAACCTGCAGGAAAACATTGCCCAGGCGAAGAGCATCGCAAATAATCTGCAGCTGCCCGGTGTTACCATAGCCGGCACCGATATGCTGCCCGGGATAGCGGATCAATTATCAGTTTACTGCGCTGAGCAGCGCCAGATCTACCAGAAAAAGGTGGCCCGGTTAAATTCCCTGAATGCTTATTTTAGGCAGATGGATTCCATCATTCAAAAAAATAATGAAGCCAAAACTGGGCTGGGTTCAATGTTGGACAAGATAAGAAGCGGCGAGTATGCTTGGCAGGATTATTTCGACCTGATCGACAGCGCGCGGGCTGCCAGGGAAGGTTTACGGACCCAGGTCAGCAAGCTTTCCACTCCGGCAGGAGCGGAAGAATATACGGCCGAACTAAGCAGATTACTATCCCTTTCCATAAACTACTGCAATATCATGAAATCCGGAGCTACCTTGGAAAGCCAAACCAGTTACGATGCAGCCAATAAGAAGTATATAGAGGCACAGACCCTAAACGACCAAATTCAGGCTCAATATACTACTTTCATAAGTAACTACCAGGCAGGCAAATCAACCCTGACTAAGATTGAGAATCTATAGTTCCTATACGGTTTGGGTCTGATTACCGTCGTGGTCGTTTTTGAGCTAATCCCGCAGGGTTGCAATCAAACGCACAGGGTCGAGGATAAGATCCAGCGCGTCAATAATATTGTTGACGGCGATATCGGCATTGCGGATGGCCTCAAAGCAAGCCCCTTCCCCGCCAATAACCGCTATTGATAGGGCAGCCGCTTTCAGCATCAGCCGGTCGTTGTAGCCATTGCCAATTGCCATTGTCTCTTCCGGTCCGATCGTATTCAGGTAATCCAACTTATCCGGTCCGCCGCTGCCTGATCCCACCTTGTAATAAGTTACTCCTAATTCTTCGGCAACCTGGGCCCCCCGGCCCCGGGTATCCGATGTCAGCAGGATGACCTGCAATTTACCCTTGAGCAATTCGATCCTGGGCATAACACCGGCGATTAAATCGCCATCCAGGGTAAGGGTCCCGTTTAAATCCAGCAATAGATGGCTGATTTCCAGGTTTATATCCCGGCCGGGAAGAGATATTTTTATCATCTTTGGCCCTCTTTTCTGGTTGGGAACTTAATGTTCCGGCCACCATTTTTGTAGAAATCTGTTTAATACCCTGGTTAAATATAGCATGCTTTTTGAACACTATTCAAACCAATGGTACAACTGTTCCAATAAAGAAAAACCGTTATGTTTTAATTATCATCCTTTACGGAAATCAGGGAATAATGAATATAGTCAGGTATTAACCTTTGAAAAAAAATTTTGTTAGTTGTGGAGGTTTATCCATGAATTTAGACTTTCGACGCAATCTGGGCAACCTCGACCGCGGTATACGGATCATTGTTGGACTAATTGTGATCTACCTTGCCTTCTTCAGCAATTTTATAGCGGGCAGATGGGCGGTATCTGCACTAGCAATACTAGGAACGCTTATGATTGCGGAAGGATGGCTGGGTTACTGAATTGTCTACGATCTTATGGGTTGGTCAACCTACCATACAGAGTCATAGGATTTACCAATAATCAACCTTGGCCAGGCGCCTGCGCACAGCTTTTTGGAATTTATAGCGGGGGTAACCGAAGATAACCACAATGCCAGGTTGATTCTTCAGTGGTATGCGGTACTTTTGTTTAATCGGTTGGCTGTGCTTAATGAAATAGGCCGGGGTACCGATCATACAGCTGCCCAACCCCATTGATTCAGCCGCCAGCATTGCATATGTTGCAGCAATTAGCGGATCGGCCGGGTCTGAATAAGGTGAGGTGTGAAAATACATGGCCAGGGGGGCGTTATAGAGGAGATAATCTGCCCCCCGCCCGCTCTCTTCTATAAATATATCTACTGCCGGGCGTATGAAGGATTCCACCGATTCCACATACTCGCGGCCGAAGAAAGGCCGCAAAGCCGTGTTTACCAATGGTGAAAAGAACCAGCGCGATTTTTTTATAACACCGATCACATCAGCAGCAAACTCCTGAACTTTAGCCGGATTGTCCAGGATTAAAATCTCCACATCGCTGGGGGGCAAGCCCATGGGGGCAGTGCATACCGCCTCTACAATCTGGGTTATCTTCTCCGGTTCAACCAACTGATCTCTAAAATTGCGAACGCTGCGGCGGGACAACAGCAGGTTATATAACTGCTGGTAAGTGGCCCGGTCCACCTTCTTCGGCATAGGTATGATGTCACCCGGTCCCATATCCCGGCCTTTGATCTGAATACAATCCTGGGGACAGATACACATGCAATGCCCGCAGCCAATGCAGCCAAAGAATCTCGCGTGATCAATTTGCAGCTTGTCACCGCTCATCACTAAAGGTGCACCCTTGCAAACCTCAGCACAAAGGCCACAGTTGGTACAGAGAGCAGTATCCAGGATTATTTCCGCGGCTTTATCAGCCCGGCCGGTTTTGATCGCCATTATTTACACTTCCTTTGATGTCAGTATAACATAAGGCCCAATTATAAAATTATAAGGCAGGGTCGATAATTTATTGTAAGGCTTCCGCACAGTGTTACACGAAGATACTGGAGTGGCAAGATTCATCCAACGAAGTCTGCTGGGCCCCGCAACCAGCCAAACATATCTCCAGGGTGCAATTGAACCCGCGCAAATGGAAGACGATTGCGTATATATAGAAAACGCCATTCTGGGTAATGCCCTTATAATTTTTCCTGATTATTGGCAGAGTTACGTATAATTAATGATAAGGCAGCAAAACCAAGAATTTGGTCTAGTGGAGGTAATTATGATCAAGAAATTGCATATCTTATTGGGCGTAATTGCCTTATTGTTATCCTGGACCGCAAGTTCCGCAGCAGAATATACTTATCCAACCATCGTTCTGGACGGGCGGCAGTTGCCCATCGCTGTCCCCGCTATTGATGAATATGGAAGAACCTTGGTGCCAGTCAAGGCGTTCTTTGAGGAAGCAGGCGCCGTAGTAAATTGGGATGAAGCTATTCAGACAGTTACAATCAGCAGAGCCGACAAGGAAATTAAATTAACTGTCGGTCAAAATACTGCTTACGTAAATGAAAAACCCATCGATCTGGAAACTCCGCCCAGAATTCTTGATGGCAGGGTCCTGGTCCCGGTCAGGTTTGTTGCTGAGGCAATCGGAGCTGAAGTAACCTGGAGTGCAGAGAAACATCAAATTGTTATTAACACCACTCCCCCATCCAGCACGGGGCAAATCCACCCGGCAATTCCAGGTTCAAACCCTGATCCTGGTTCTATCGCGGGAGGACCGGATACTACCGGGCCAACTTCTCCGCTTTCAAGCGATGGTAAACAACTCATCATGAATTCGCAAATACTCAAGATATTGATTCTGCTCCTGATTATAGTTGGAGGAGTAGGAGGGGCGCTATTTCTGAAGCGCTCCCGAAAGAAAGCAGCCCATATTCAGATTGAAACTCCTGCTGCAGCAGACCTAGAGGAAGCCAATCAGCCAACGGATAACAATGAAGTGGTAGTCTGTGGAGAAGATGGTCACCAGACAAAAGACCAAGACGGGATTGACCGTTCCGAGGCAAATTTCCTGGAAGCAACTCTCGATACAGCAGCAACAGTGGATGTAAGTTACGCTGAAGATATTGTTAACTCAGCGGATCAGGCCGGAGCAGATCACAAGCCCAAACCTCAAGATAACAACGAAACCGTAGAAGCCTATTACAATAAAGGCATTAATATGATCCAACAACAGAATTGGGCTGACGCACGCCTGGCCCTGGTTTTCCCATCAGTTGTGAAATACAGGGATTCTGTAGAACTCGGCTACTATATCGAGGCCCAAGAACAGTACGAGGAATCTAATAAGCCCGATGCTGCAGACCCCTACTGGGCTGCCGTTATGGCCGATTTTTGTTGCCGTAAAATACCCGATGATTATGATGGGATGTTTAAGGAAGAAATATCGGACTTAAAAATCATGTGTAAAGACCATCTGGCCGTTTTTATGCAGGACCTTGAGATATGACGGTACAGACCCCAGGGTCCCCAGCCGGCTCGCTCACCATTAATCAGGTAGGAAAGAATGGCAGCCGACATAGATTTTCCCTTTTTAATAAACTTGATCCACTTATTTGTCACTGTTGTCCCTTAGATCGATGTTATGTGGGCAGATTGTTACTGTTGCATAGATGTCTTACTAAACACTGACCAAAATCGAAGCTCCTTCTGCCGAAGCTAAAGGAGTTAATTATTTTATATGGAGGGCAGGACTGGATTTAAACCAATGAATAGTGGTGTTGCAAACCACCGCGTTAATCTCTTCGCCACCTGCCCCAGAATTATTGTTATTATATCAGGTTTTCCTTTTCTAAACGATTCTATTTGGTTTGCTCCGGTTTAATAATAAGGATCAGAACCATTCGTTCATAGAACATTAGTTATAAATCGGGTATTATAAAGCCAATCCCTTATTAGAAAACCGAAAACCTATGTTAAATTCGCGGTAATCCTATAGGAGAACAAATATGGATTGGTTATTTCACCATAAAGCTTTGGTCATAACTCTAATTATTCTGATTTTTGTCACAATTGTATACAACATCTACGATAATAACCGTATAGTGGTGAAACAACAAATAATTTATATTGACAATCTGCCAACTGAGTTCGAAGGTTTTTCAATTTTGCAGCTCAGCGATTTACACGGTAAATGTTTTGGGGCCAATCAAGAAAAGTTGGTAGATCTTATTAACGGCCTTAACTACGATATTGTTGCAATTACTGGAGATATGGCTTCTTCATCAAAAGATTTTTCCGCGCTTGTTCAAATTCTGGACGGTCTAAAAAACAAAAATCACGTGTTTTACGTGAATGGTAATGATGACAAAAATATTGCCTATTATCAATTTTCCGGAGCAATTACCTATTCAGGCCAGCAATTGAGTGACCACGGATGCATCCTCTTGATCAAACCTTACCAATTAGTAAAAAATAATCAGACACTTTGGATTATCAACGATTTATATAAAAACGATCTGAAAGTAGACTTTGGTGATATACCAAAGAGATACTTCGTGTCTGATGAAGATTACTTTGAGTATCGACATCATTTAGAAGAACAAAACTATATAATCAGTCATATGAAACCGAATGACATCAAAATTGCACTTACACACATTCCCTATAAACTATCCAACATCCAAAAACTGAATGCACCACCCAGGGTATTACACTATTCGTTAATTTTAGCTGGCCATTACCACGGCGGCCAAATTAGGATTCCTTTTTATGGTGCGCTCTTTCTTCCGGACAGGCTTTTTCCTGATCAGGCCTACGTAAGCGGATTGATGAATTTGTATGGCATACAACAATATATTAGCGCAGGACTCGGAGCAAGCAATATACCTTTTAGGTTATTTAATACACCCGAAATTAATCTAATTGTTTTACAAACTAATGAAATAAATAATTAAACTGGAAGATCAAGTCAAGTTACCATGCATAAGACCTAGTTCTTTTTGGCATCAATTCTTTTCAATAATAGCTTCATTTTTTTGAACTATCACTTTCGCCTTTGGAGGATTTTGCTATTAGCTTCTCATTTTTCTTGAGACCCTCTGTCCATTGCATATGATTATCTACCAGTGATTCCTTTTTGGCTGTCGTTATCTCTATCGGTAGGATCTGTGCTATTCTGTTATTTCGAGAAGAATACGAACGACTAACATTCTCATCCTGCCGATTATCATTTTCTCTGCCTGTAAAATTTACATTTTCTTGGTTCTTCTTATAATCCCCAGCAACAAGTTCTTTCCTTTCGGTACTTACTTCCCCGTGGTTTGTTTGTACTGGTTCCGTCCTAATCTCATCATCTTCAGGTAATAAATCTAAATTATAGGCTGTAGCTAACTGGCCCACAGTCTCCTGTCTAATATCATCCAGATTGACATTCCTACCAGATTTGATCAGTTGCTCATAAATTATATATTTACCAGCACTAATGTTATTATCTTTAGCTGCTGTATGTATAATCTTATCACCTTTATAAATTTCCACATGACCGCTACAACCGCGAGAAGCCAGAGACTCTTCCATTACTTCATAAAGGGCCTCTTGATTAACAGGGAAAGGTTCCTGGCTTGAACTTATTGATGATATCAATATATTATCCTGGCCCACCGTAAGATACTTCATATCAATTGCGTGATTGATCAATTCAGCTATGGCACTTTCTAACATTTTCCCTTCAAGTTCCAGTGGTTCAACTAAACTGACAGCATTGTCATTGAAACAATGCACCTTGATTACCCGCATATTTTTATCTACAGACATCTCAAGGCTAGGATCAATATCCAATGAAACATAGGCAACTGCCTGTTGAGGAATTATAACCTGATCTACTAAATAAAAACTCATAAAAAGTATGAGGACTGACGCAACCAGCAACATTGGTTTGAGAGACTTGGAAAGAAGAGGGACGCGGTACAAAATTTCGGCCCCAACCTTTATCTCAGGAAAAGGCAATGGAACCTTGGCATAAGTACCTTCCGAGGATAGTATAATACAAGAATTACCAGTTATTTTTGCCACCACTCCACGCTTTTGAAAGAAGCTTATCATTAGACCTCGATTCCTTATCAACTGAAATTTATGTAAGAATTCAAATGGATAAATTGATCAAGATTATATAGAATCACGGCAGTTGCAATAATGAATTTCCTGCCTCTTTCCAGCGTTTTACGCTTGACTCCGCACACTCTTTCCAATTCATTTAACGGCAGTTGTCTCCTTGCGGTAAGCATATGCCAGAGTTCTTCCCTCTGAGATAATGTATGAGCCACATTTACAAGGGTCTGGCGCGAATCACGGTGTTTTGGTGATACCTCCACCAAGTCCTCAAAACTTATCGAAAAGTCCGATAATATCTCCTCCAAGTGCTCCATTTCCTGACGTCGCTCATCTTCAACCTTTTTATTTAAATAATCCTCCTGAGCCACTTTTCCCTCAAAATAATTATTTACATAATGGTTGTCCAGATGTACTGCAGTCTGATATTTTGCCTGTGAGCGGACATAATCTTTTAATCTATTTTCAATAACCACCCGGCAGTAGGATAAAAAAGGAGTTTTCTTCTTCAAGTCATAGGTATTGATCGCGGAATTGAATGCAACAAGACCGATGCTCAGTTCTTCATCGTGTCCCCATACTACCATGCGTTTACAAAATTGAGATGTAATCTTCATCACAAACGGTTTATATTGCTCTATTAGACTTTCGAGAGCATTTTGATCACCGTCTTGTATTTTCTTAATGCTAAAAAACAAGCTTTGGTCGGCAGCTAAATACATAAAGAGGTACCTCTTATAAACCAGTAAAACTCAACACACTTAAATTAATACGTGAACCATAAATGTTTTAAGGGGGTACATTTATTAGTTTTTATGGACTTTATTATGAATATTTGAATAGAATCTTATAAATTTGATTTGTAACTGATTCTAACATACTAAAATGTAGAATCTAATTGGTCTTATTGCCAAAAATATTATGACCATCATCTTAATTAAGAAATTCGGCAATAATTTGTTGGGTTTTATTCTTATCCATCACCCAGTAGGATACGCCATTTATCATTTGCGGTTTGCCGGGAATAATATAATAATCAACGTTATCTCCCGTTACCTCAGACAAAAAACGAGCCACCCCAATCATTTGTTTTAAGGATAAATCAGATTCAACGTTATCATGGTATTTTAGTATTATTTGCATCGATTCTAACAGTTTGCCATTTTCCTTCTGTTGTTTTAGTAAATTGAGCATAAACCTCTGTTGATGTTTAATCCTATCAATGTCTCCTCCTGGAGAATTGCGCCAGCGAAGATACAGTTGGGCCTGATCACCATTTAGGATCTGGGTACCTTTTGATATACTTACACCACCGGATTTCATATTCGTATCAACATCTACTTTTACTCCACCAATTTCATTAACTATCGCCGGAATAGGTTCCATATCTATAAGAAAATAATAGTTTATCACGTTTTGGCCCAAGAGGGTATTTACTGCTTTAATACTTTCTTCTACCCCCTCACCTTTAATACTTCCATAGGCATAAGCATGGTTGATTTTATCTAGTTTGTTTTCTACAGGTATATAGGTATATGTGTCTCTTGGTATACTAAGTACTCTTATCTTATTATTAGTAAGATCAATTCTTGCCACTGCAACAGTATCTGTTCGAAATACCCCCATAGTGTTTTCTCTTTCTTCATCTTTATCAATGCCTAGAAAAAGGATGTATACTACAGTTCCATTTCCCGCTATATCATTGATATAGTCGCCTTCTTCGGAAGGCTGATCCTCTGCCACCGTCTGTACAGGCTCTGGCGAGAAGATATCTCCATAATTAGGAAAAAACAGCTGATAAGCTGAACCACCTAAAATCAGTAACATAAATATCGCTATGACTAATGCCAATGCGCTTTTTTTCTTATTCACTGATAATTACCTCAAATCTACAATTATATTTTTACATTTGGACCTACTTTTTGAACTAACTGGTATAATTATCACTAATAATTTCTTGCCATAGCTTAATCTCTTTGATATAGGTCCCTGGTATATACTTTTTCTTCTACATCACTAAGTTCTTCAGTTATGCGATTGGTAACAATAATATCTGAAGTATTCTTGAATTCATCTAAATCCCTGATTAATTTTGAATTAAAAAAAGTATCCTCGGTTAAAACAGGTTCGTAAATAACTATCTCAATTCCCTTTGCTTTTATTCTTTTCATAATACCCTGTATTGATGAGAAACGGAAATTATCTGAATCTGTTTTCATAGTAAGGCGGTAGATTCCCACCCGTTTTGGCCTCCTGGTTAGGATCATATCAGCAATGTGGTCCTTTCTGGTGCGATTGGCGTCCACGATAGCACTGATGATATTATTAGGCACATCTTCATAATTTGCCCTCAACTGCTTGGTATCTTTAGGTAAACAGTACCCTCCATAACCAAATGAAGGATTATTATAATGATTGCCGATACGTGGATCCAGTCCTACCCCTTCAATTATTTGCCTGGTATCTAATCCTCTTATTTCTGCATAGGTATCCAGTTCGTTGAAAAAGGCAACTCTGAGAGCTAAATATGTATTGGCAAATAGCTTTATCGCTTCGGCTTCGGTTGAATTGGTAAACAGTAATGGAATATCTTCTTTTAACGCTCCCTGTACTAATAAATTGGCAAACCTTCTGGCTCTATCCGATTGTTCGCCTACAATAATCCGGGAAGGGAACAAGTTATCATAAAGTGCTTTGCCTTCTCTCAAGAATTCTGGTGAAAAAATTATATTGTCGGTTTCGAACATATTTTTTACTTTTTCAGTGTAACCGACCGGAACGGTTGATTTAATTACCATTATTGCCCCTGGATTAATTGACAAAACATTAGCAATTACTGCCTCAACTGTCCGCGTATTAAAAAAGTTTTTATCCGGGTCGTAATTTGTGGGTGTAGCTATAATAACATATTCAGCGTCTGCAAAGGCCTTATAGGTATCTGTAGTAGCTTGCATATTCAATTCCTTGGTCTGTAAATACTCCTCTATTTCTTGATCGATAATCGGAGATTGTTTACTGTTAATCAGGTCCACTTTGTCCTGAATGATATCGTAAGCCATTACCTCGTTGTGCTGCGCCAACAAAACTGCATTTGATAATCCTACATATCCTATTCCAGCTACTGAAATCTTCATCTTTGTGCCTCCATTTTATGGTACTCTCGATACCATTGGACAAATCTATTTAGACCAACAGCAATCGGGGTATCTGGTCTAAAACCAAAATCATTCATCAAGTCTGTAACATCTGCATAGGTGCGATATACATCTCCTGGTTGCATGGGATAGTACTCTTTAATAGCTTGTTTACCTATGATCTTTTCCAAGGTGTCTATAAAATCCATCAACTTTTCGGGTTTGTTATTTCCGATATTGTATAGTTTGTAGCGCGTCCCATTTTCATCCTCGCAGGGTGGGACGGGTAGAATATTAACAATTGCACGTACAATATCGTCAATATAGGTGAAATCTCTGAACATATCACCGTTATTAAAAACCTTAATAGGCCTGTCCTCTAAAATTGCCCTCGTAAAAGAATAACACGCCATATCAGGCCTTCCATAAGGTCCGTATACCGTGAAAAAACGTAATCCAGTACAAGGTAGCCCGTATAAGTGACTATAGGAATAGGCCATTAATTCGTTGGAAGCCTTCGTAGCAGCATATAAGCTTACCGGTTTATCTACCTTATCATTTGTAGAAAATGGTATTTTCTTATTAGCTCCATATACTGAACTGGAAGACGCATATAGTAAATGATCTGGTCTGAAACGTCGGCAAGCTTCAAGGATATTGTAAAAACCTTCAATGTTAGACTTAATATATGCATCAGGATTTTCGATGCTATATCGGACTCCTGCCTGGGCCCCCAAATTCACAATTATACTTGGTTTATATTTGGAGAATAATCCGTCTACCTCCTTTTTACTTGCTAAATCACCTTTTATAAACTCAAAATTTCTGAAGCTTTGTAATATACTTAACCGGCTATATTTCAAGGAAACATCATAGTATTCATTCAGATTGTCAAAACAGACCACTTGAATGCCCAGTTTTAGTAATGATTTTGATAAATGGAAACCGATAAAACCAGCTCCCCCTGTAACCAAAACAATTTGCGACGGTTTAAGAAATTCACCTGTCATCAGCAATGCCCCCTAAATATTCACTGCGAGTTTGTTCTATGGTTTGGTTGAAATATTAGTCCATGCAGTAGCTTTTTCCTGAACGTTAAAATACTGGTGAATGTTTCATCTAAATATTGTTGCCAGGATTACTTTAAAATCACTCCATAGACTTCTATTATCTGCATACTCTAAATTAATACGAATTTTTTCAGGCATAATCTCGTTAATATATATATATTCAAAATCATTACCATCGCTATTAGATTCGAGGATAGCTAAGACCTCATTTTCATTCCGATATTTAATGGAAGCAGGATCTGTTATTCCCGGTACCAGTAGTAAAACGGCTCTTTGCTGAGGAGTGTATTTCTCCACATACTTCAATACTTCCGGTCTCGGACCTACAAGGCTCATTTGCCCCTGTAAAACATTTATCAACTGGGGCAATTCATCAATTTTGTATTTGCGCAACCAATACCCAACCCTGGTAATTCTTGAATCACCCTCCAATGTTAGTAATGGTCCTATTTTATGAGCATCAACTACCATGGTCCGCAATTTATATATTTCGAATAGTTCACTGTCTTTGCCAACTCGCTCCTGTCTATAAAAGACAGGTCCAGGACTATCTATCTTGATCAATATGGCCATTATAGCGAATAAAGGCATTAATAAGATTAAACCAGGTATTGTTAAGGTTACATCAAAAATCCGTTTCATTCTTGTAATTCCTCACGCGCTATTTAATCTAACTAAGACGTCAGGATATGACTGATCTAATGAATTGATCGGGTAAGCACCCATTGAATATTCCAATTTAGTTAGTCTTCGTTCTCGTCTGTGTTAATGGAGTGACTATTAACATCCAAATAATAAAATATTGTTTCTTTAAATATTAACCTCATTTTAGCCCATAGTGGTACAATAATAAGGAATTTTCACGAGGCCCTCAAAAAATACTTTCGAGGGCCAAATATAGAATAACTTGACTCTAACTTAACATTAACCAAATGGGGGCTGACAATATAAATATCTCACACTCAACCAAAATGATTCCTTTCTCTCCTCCTGATATTACTGAGGCCGAAATCGCGGAGGTTACAAAGGTTTTGCAATCCGGGTGGATTACTACCGGACATAAAACCGAGGAGTTTGAGAGGAATTTAGCCGAATACGTAGGAACCAAAAGAGCCGTATGTCTTAGCTCGGCTACTGCATCGATGGAACTTGCCCTTCACCTATTGGGGATTGGTAGGGGTGATGAGGTAATCACCTCAGCCTACACCTATACTGCTTCGGCTGCAGTCATTCACCATGTAGGTGCAAGAATTGTGTTAGTTGATACTGCTCCTGGTTCTTTTGAAATGGATTACTCTAAGGTTGCAGATAAGATCACAGATAAAACTAAAGCAATCATACCTGTGGATTTAGCGGGGAAAATGTGCGACTATAAAAAAATCTACCAATTAGTGGTGGACAAAAAAAGCCTATTCACTCCTAACAATGATCTTCAATCTAGCTTGGGTAGGGTTGCTGTTATCGCTGATGCGTCTCATGCCTTAGGTGCCCGCCAAAATAACGTGCGCTGTGGCCAAGCTGCAGATCTTACTTGTTTTTCATTCCACGCAGTTAAAAATCTAACTACGGCGGAAGGTGGTGCAGTTGTATGGAATAATAGTAAGGTGTTTGATGATGAATTATTGTATAAGCAGTTTAAAATATACAGTCTTCACGGCCAATCCAAGGACGCCTTGGCTAAAATGCAAAGAGGGTCTTGGGAATATGACATTGTATATCCAGCCTATAAATGTAATATGACGGATATATTATCTGCAATTGGTTTGGTTCAACTCCGAAGATATGATGGCTTGTTGGTTAAACGTAGAGCAATTATAGACATATATAATCAAGCCTTATTGCCATTGGGAATCGAGTTTTTGCAACACTTTGGTGAAGATTATGAATCTAGTGGACACCTATATTTAGCTCGAATACCTGGGATAGGGGAGAGCAAAAGAAATGAGATCATAGGAAAGCTTTCTGATAAGGGTATAGCTACCAATGTTCATTATAAACCTCTTCCTATGTTCACCGCGTACAAGAATCTAGGTTTTGATATTAATGATTTTCCCAACGCCTATAAAATGTATAGAAATGAAATTAGTCTTCCACTGCATACCTTATTAACTGATGACGATGTAAGCTTTATTTGTCAAGAACTAAATACCATAGTCAAAGGTTTATAGCTTATCTAGCTTCTATAAGACACTTTATCCGTTGATGAAAGACGCCCATCGATGAATTTTGATGGGTTCTTTGATTTCCGGCACACTCTTACCATTGATTATCCGGTTTGGATTAACATATACAAGAATATCCGCAAAATCATTTCCCCAGTGGTATCCAATTTGGTCATAAGCTATAGATAATATAGGCGCACGGCCATTCGGAGAATGTCCGTCAGATGCCAATATATGAACTGCACCTATATTTATAATGGTATATGCTGTCTTTTGTATTTTTCGTCCGAATAAACCGGTAATACTGCCAGATGTGACCTGGGTTAGAATGCCTGCATCAGTAAAGGACTTTAGAAGTGAAACATTCCCGGCAAATATTGGGTTTCGCTCTGGATGAGCAATTATCGGGATTACGCCCTGTAACTGGATTTCGTATAAAGTTCTTCTAACATAATCGGGAATCATTATATTAGACAATTCTATTAAAATATATCGTCCTGTATTGTTGATCGTTAATAATTCTCCATCTGCTAAACGTTGAGGCAGATTAGGCTCTAAATAATACTCTGCTCCAGGCATAATGGTTAGCCCTATATTATTTTGCGAAAAAGCATTATTAAGTTGTCTTACCTTTTCGATTATTTCGGTTTTTGATAAATCATAAATACCATTTCTAACGTGTGGAGTTGCAACCACGGCCTCTATTCCATCTTGAGCCGCCATTGCTGCCATTGCTATGGATTCCTCGATATTTTTTGCTCCATCATCCACTCCGGGCAGAATATGACAGTGAATGTCAATAAGCCTCATAGTTATACCTCCACTTAACAATTTGCATAACGTTTAGATGTTTGAGCTCCTAGATCCTTACATATGTACTGCTTTTATAGGTACCACTTTTGCTGAATTACTCTTCTGATATTCAGGATTCTGATACTCTGGGATCAGATTAGCCAACAATCTCATTATAGCTTCCTTATTGCTAGTAGTCTCCTTAATCCACGCTTCAATATTCTGGTCCATATCCAGGTAGCCCTGATCTATTTCCTTGCGGGAAATAAATATCCGTTCATGACGGGTAGCGGCTACTTCTTCCCGGTTTGAAAAAAGTTCCTCAA
>JAXDBN010000174.1:0-18180 GCA_034678805.1 Syntrophomonadaceae bacterium | reverse complement strand
ACCGGGGCATCATTACGTTTGGGGTTAAAGTTTCTACTATCTTTACGCATAGCTTCCGGCTTAACCTCTGGTCGGGTTACTCTCGGTGGTACAACCTTTGGCGGCAGGGTTTGCTTTATAGATAATCCTATTTTCTTTCCGGCCACATTTAGAACTTTTACTTTGACATTGTCGCCCTCTTTAACAAAATCCTTCACATCTTTAACATAGGTATCGGCAATCTCTGAAATGTGCACCAGCCCTACCAGCCCTCCCGGTAATTCAATAAAGGCCCCAAAGTTCGTAATCCCCTGAACCTTTCCCTCAATAATGTCACCGGGTGCAATATTAGTTTGTTCAGTTGGCATAGATGTTAAGATCCCCCTCAAATCGTACTATTCCTATTTTATTGTATGCATAGGAAGTAGTCAACCAGCAATTGTAAGCAACACACTTACTCCTTGGGCACTACTCTGATGATTGTCCTTTCACCATTCTTAACCATGCCCAACTGTTCGCGGGCTATACGTTCAATACCCAAGGGAGATCCGATCTCAGCCAACGTTTTCTGATATTCTTCATTTTTAAGGGCTAGCTGCTGTTTCTGTTCAATGAGCTCCTTTTTACGATTAGAAAGTTGGTAGATAGTTGCAACGCGAGGAACGATGGTAATCAGAAGGATAGCGAATAGCATCCCTGTGACTATTAGACGAAAGCGTTTATTCGTTTTCATCTTCAATGTTATAATCCTCCTCGCCAAAGATACCCAGAGTGTCTCCCGGCAGCACGATTACTACCTGGTAGCCCTTGCTGCGGGCTCGATTATATAGGGTTGCGACAGTGCTGGCGGTTACCTTCAAAGTACGGCAAATCTCTGCACTGCTTTTGCCCATCTCCTTGAGTACCACCACTTGTCTTTCCCTAAAGCTTAGTTTCTCTGCTCCCCTTATTTCAATCTGCATAATGCCAATATATACTATCCACATTTTTTGTACAATATGCGGACAAATTTATTATGCTAGTTTCCAAGAGCAATAGCAATACTCTTTCTAATATTTTCAAAGATTTACTCAATCGGCTCCTCGTCAGGTTGTATGTCTTGCTGCCGTTTTGCCTTAATCCATGCCAGTAATGTCCGCCCCGGCTTAATAAAAGCCGTCAACGTCGACTTTAAAATACTAGCAGTTGCGTGACCCATAGCATCAATGGGTCGGCGTATATAATGTGCAAATAACCTAAAATATATTATCGCTCCAGCCAGCAAGGCAATGAATACATATACCCGAATCTCTGCCTGGTTAATAATTAATAACGCCATGCCAACAAGGGCTATCATTATTATCCATACAGTCATGTCCAATATATATTGGGGATACCTTTTAATTCTAACTCCTCTTAGGCTGGCTTGGTAATAATCAAATAGAACCCCGGCTACTATTCCCAGCAGCAATGTTAATACGAAGTCTTCTATCTGGGCAAGCGGCCCCAAACTCCACGCCCCCTATTTAAGCAAACGGTTAAGTACATTTTTCCCTTTGGATTTGAGGTCGGTACCCCCAGCCTTATAACCCAGATTGTTGAAATTACCTTGAATAGCCACCTGACCCTGGTCAAGGTTTAACATATTAATATGCAGTTCTGTCCCGTTAATAGAAAGATATCCTTGAGATGTTTCTAATACTATCTCATCTTCGTCAAAAGCAATTACATTGGTAACCCCGGTTAATTGCAGGTTCTGGCGATTGGCTAGTGTCAGTGAGTGTTCATTCATAATATTAAGCCTCCTTATGCATTATTATCTGTATAGAGTATGCTGCAGTCATGGGTATTTATGACTCATTTTACCAACCGTAGCGATTTAATAATGCAAAAAAACAGCAGTTCAAATAACCGCTGCTCATTTAAGAATTATCAAGTTAATAAAAAGAAAACGTCCCGTTTTACACAGGACGAATTATTCCAAGGCTCGGTACAACTCTCTTGCTTCCGCAGCCTTTATGTTGTCAGCCAACTTTAAAATCTGGTACGAAGACTGGCGCGCTCCGCTCCTCAGAGATATTATATCGCCTACTTTTACCTCTGTGGATGGCTTGGCTATCTTACCATTGACCATTACTCTTTCGTTCTCGGCAAAGTCCTTGGCAACCGTGCGTCGTTTTACGATTCTGCTTACTTTAAGAAATTTGTCCAGGCGCATCCTAAACTTCTATGGCGTCTTTTAATGCTTTTCCCGGTTTAAAAGCGGGTACCTGTGCTGCCGGAATATCAATCTCAGCACCGGTCTGGGGGTTTCTTCCTTTACGTGCCTGACGGGTTCTGACTTCAAAGGTTCCAAAACCTACTAGTTGTATCTTATCTCCAGCTTTTAGTACTTCTTCGACGGTAGTCAGAAACGCGTTAAAGGCCCTCTCGGCATCCTTCTTGGTCATGTTGGCTTTACCAGCTACTTCTGCGATTAACTCTGTCTTATTCAAGCTATCCCTCCTCGAATTTAAGATATAATATGGCTATTCGCCCTCTGCACCATTATTCCTTTTTTAATCAGGGAAATTTTTTGATCCGGATCCGTATTTTGCTAAGTTTATAAACCTTTAGATTTAGCCTCATCCCAAACAGCATCCATTTGTTCGAGGGTCATATCACTCAGTTTTTGTTCCCGTTCTGCTGCCACATTCTCTATATAGTTGAACCTTCTAATAACCTTATCATTGGCCATTTGCAGAGCCTGTTCTACCTCCACTTGTCTTAACCTGGCCACATTAACCACCGCAAACAAGACGTCTCCCATTTCTTCAACAATATCTGTTTCATTGCTCGCCCGGGCTAGTTCCTGTACCTCTTCCTGCAACTTGTCCAAGGCTCCATCTATATTAGGCCAATCATAACCTACCCGGCTCATCTTCTCTTGAATCTTCTCCGCTCGCAACAAAGCCGGCAGTGTTTTTGGTATCCCTTCCATCAAGGATTTCTTGCCCTCTCTGCGTTTGAATGTCTCCCAGTTATCAAGAACATCTTCACTTGTTTTAAGCTGCATAGAACCAAATACATGCGGATGCCGGTTTATCATCTTTAAACTCACTGCCCGGGCTATGTCGCCAAAATCAAAATCTCCCCGCTCTTCCGCCAAGGCAGCATGAAATACGATTTGTAGTAGTAAGTCTCCCAATTCTTCTTTAAGTTTATTCATATCCCTTTCATCAATAGCGTCGATTACTTCATAAGTCTCTTCTATCAAATAACGGACCAGGGAATTATGATTCTGTTCCCGATCCCATGGACAACCCCCAGGTGCCAGCAGTCGTTTTTGTATAGCCACAAGTTCATCAAGTGCGACTCCCGGTTTATTCATCATAATACCCCTTTCGTACGAGTACGTCTTTTCGGCAGATTTAGAGATTTCCCTGGCTATGGCTACCCCTTAACTGGTTATTTTTTTTACCATGTCCATATCAAATTCTCTGGAAATAAGTAACAGTACTCCATATACAGCTACCCCAACGATTATGCCTAGTAAAGTAGACCAATTGGAACTCAAGCCTCCTGCCACCAGGAATCCATATGCGATTTTAACACTAATACCCATTAAGATGGTTATTAAAGTGAGCTTCAGTACTCTGCCCAGTTCATAGCTAATACCGGTCTGTTTCTTCAGAGAATAAATATTGAGAAAAGAGCCGATCGTGAATGCGGCCAGGGTTCCTATTGCAGCACCCTGAATATTCAACATCGGGATTGCGGTAAGCGTGTAGTTAAACACGGTTTTCAGCGCCCCGGTCAGAACTAAATGGCGCATCGCTATTTCTGGCACACCAATACCCTGTAATCCAGCACTGCTGAGTTGGAAAGCTGCCAAGGCTATTGTGGAAAAAGCTAAAACCTCCAGCGGTATCCCAGCCTCAGGGGTGGCATAGAGTAAATCACAGATTTGCCATGCCAGAACATATAGACCGGCAGCACAAGGGAAGGATATTATCATACCAGCTCTCAATCCATAATTAACCCGACTGTTTAAAAGTTCGGCATTATGTTGAGCTTTGGCCTCACTGACCGCTGGTACCAGACTAGTGGCGATACTAATCGTAAATATGGTGGGTAGACTAATAAGTATCGCTGCCATACCCGATAATTGTCCATACAGAGCAGTGGCCTGGGAAGTTGTATACTGGATTGCCATTAATCGGCCGGGTACAATAATTGCGTCCAAAACCTGGACTAGAGGAAGTACTACAGCCCCAAATGATACAGGTATGGCTAGTCGAATTAGTTCCTTAGCCATTTGCACAGATCCCTCACCACTGTATAACAACTGACCGGGACGCAGTTCCTCTGTCTTATTAAATCTTACATAAAATATTGTTAACACGATCAGTGATACGATTCCACCTACAACTGCTCCCGAAGTTGCACCTGCCGCGGCAAATTCCAATCCTCTCGGGAATAGCATAAATGCAAAGATTATAACTGCGGTTACCCGGAATAGCTGCTCTAATACCTGTGATACTGCTGTAGGGATCATCCACTGGTGCCCTTGGAAAAAGCCGCGAAAAACGGACATTAATCCTGAGAAAAATATGGCTGGTGCTACTGCAAAAATGGGGTAATAAGCTCTGGGTTCATGTAAGACATTATTGGCTAAAAACCTGGCACTCTTCATTACTAGCAGAGTCAGCAGAAAACCCAAAACAAGCAAGAGTATTAGAGAAAGGCGAAAAATTTTCTTACTATCACCGGTAAATCCCTGGGTTTCTTTGCGGGAAACCATAACACTTATCGCTACTGGTACACCTGCAGTTGCTAAAGCTAATATAGTAGTGTATATGGGATAGGCCATCTGGTAGAGACCCATGCCCTCGCCCCCTAATAACCTGGCTAGAGGGATACGATATACTGCTCCCAGTATCTTGCTCAGCGCTCCGGCTACACTTAGGACCAAAGCCCCGCGTAGAAAGTTACCCGTTCTCTGCATGCTGATCCTCCCCATTTTTAACGAGGTTAATTATACCATACTGATCTTTTTATATAATGCATTTTTATTACAGCTTGTTTCGAACAACTTAGTAGTATAGGTATTTGAACCCATCTACAGCAAAGAGACGATCTTATCACAAATAAGACCGTCTCTTTCAAGACTCAGCGTCGACCAAGCTTTTATTGCTCCATCTGTTTAGCCAGGAACCCGGCAGCTGTCTCCGCCAACTTGACCTCCATCTCCCCCATTTTAGCCCCTGCGTCTTTGGTAACGATGATAACTGCGCCAATAGGGTCTCCCTGAGTCACAATTGGAGCAACTACCTGAGCTTTTATGGTATATTCCCGATCGTCACTCTGAATTACATGCAGGTTCTCGTCGTCGCTTTTTTCCAACTCATTTATTATGATAGTACTGCGCTCCTCTAGGGCCCTTTCCAACAGCCTACCCACTGGTTTGCTTAGGAATTCTTTTTTATTGCCGCCTGCTATCGCAATTATCACATCACGGTCGGAAATCATCGAGATATGGCCGGTGGTTTCATGCAATGATTCTGCGTATTCCTTGGCAAAATCACCCAGCTCAGCAATAGGAGAGTATTTCTTTAGAATAACTTCGCCTTCACGATCAACAAAAATCTCCAGAGGATCTCCCTCGCGTATGCGCAGCGTTCTTCTTATTTCCTTGGGGATTACGACACGCCCCAAGTCGTCAATACGGCGAACAATTCCTGTTGCTTTCATCCTCAGCTGTCCCTCCTTTTTTTCAATTTATTTGAAGAATGTTGTTTTATTTCTCAGTGATAGTATATAACTCAAAATATCCTTTTATTCACTTTTTGCCATCAGGCTGTAAAAAAAATAAAACTCCACATAATAATTAACAGTTCTGGTGAAAATAGCGGTGTATTAATCAATTAGGCGGCCGAAACATGAACCAGATAAGTAACATGCAGATATTTTGTTTGCTAAGCGCATCCCTGGTACCCTTGGCTTATCTATACGTGCCTATGGTTACCGTACATTACGCCAATAATGGTGCATGGTTAGCCTTCCTGCTGTCAATCCTGCCTACCTCTTTGTTGGTGTATTTATATATGTATATAATTAAAAAATCTACACAACCCTTCCCTTCTATCCTGAATGAGCATTTCGGAAAAATATTGGGGAAAGTTATCGGTTTCTTATACGTTCTGGTCTTTTTCTTTACAACTGTTTTCTCCATTACCTATTTCACAGCTCTCATAAGCAGCAGTATTGTTCCTGACACTCCTCTCAGTATCTATATTGGTGCTGTGCTGCTGGTGTCTTACTCAGCTTTGAAATCGGGTATGGAAAATGTGGCCCGAGTATTGGAAATTGTGATGATTTTCAGCTTAATTACTGGTTTATTTTTGGTCTTATTGAGTTTAGGACAGTCAGCCAATATCAGCGAGTTGCTACCGATAATAGAGACCTCTTACTGGGATTTTGGCAGTGCCATGCTTTATAGTTTTTCCATCTCCGGTGAACTCATCGCTATTCTGACCCTGGCCTTCTTTTCCAACGATCGTACTAGAATTGGCAGGCCTCTAATATGGGTTCTTACCGTTTATGCCATCTTGATTACATTGACTATAGTGGCTATCCTTATGGATTTTGGACCAGAGTACTCTAACCACATTGCTTTCCCCTCTTTCAAGTTGGTACGCTCAATAAAAATAAGCGATTTCATTCAGAATATCGACATCATTTTTATAAGCGTTTTGATTATTGGAATATTTGCATCAGTATGCGTTAAATGGTTCCTTGCTTGTTTCTCCGTTCAGCAGATCTTTAATCTGCGCGACTATCGTTTCCTGGCAGCCCCTACTTCGGTCATAATTGGTATTGCTGCCCTAATGACCGGCAAAAACATAGTGGCTATCCAGATAATTGTGCATCAGGTACTCCCATATGTTTACGGGGTATTTTATGTGTTGATTCCTATTCTGGTATGGCTGGTATTAGTGTTCAAACCAACACCAACCCAGAATCAAGTTAAAGCGCCTACTTCCTAATAATATCTTGCAAAGCGGTGAAATCATGCGCTATCTAAAAAACAAACCCAAACCGGGACCAGCACCTGAAGTGCGGACCGTGGCAGCCCAACCACTATCCGAAAAATTAGATGACAATGCGGCTAATTTGCATCTTCTGTTGGAGCATTGTTCGGATGCTGTTTTCAAGGAGTTCACCTTTGGCCCTCAAAGGCAAAATCGTGGTCTGGCTATATTTTTCGATGGCCTAGTGGACAAAGCTGAAATAGAACTTCATTTAATTAAATCCCTTGTTTCAGAGCTGAAAGAGAATTGCGACGATCCTGGTTCAAAACACACCGATATCATTAAACAGATAAAGGATGGTGTGGTATCAATTGCAGAGATCAAACCGGTTGAAAATCTGGGAGATGTCTGCCATCATATCGGATCTGGGGATACTGTACTATTAATTGATGGATCAAGCCGGGGATTAGTGGCGGGTACCCGTTCCTGGAAAGGCCGCTCTGTAGAATCTCCTGAAAACGAAGTAGTAGTCCGGGGTCCTAAAGAAGCATTCACCGAAACTATACGCTTCAATACCGCCATGTTACGAAGGCGTATCAAAAGCACCAATTTTAAAATCGAAAGCTTGGTGTTAGGTCGTATTACTAAAACTGATGTGGTTATTTGTTACATCGATAGCATTGCTTCAATGGAATTGGTTGCCGAGGTTAAAAAACGCCTGAGTAAAATCGATATCGATGGAGTGCTGGATACAGGTTACCTGGAAGAATTCCTGGAGGATAACCATTATACTATCTTCCCCCAGGTTGAATACACTGAAAAACCCGATCGGGTTTGTGGTCATTTGCTTGAAGGCCAGGTTTGCATAATGGTCGATGGATCACCAATAGCTTTAATTGTACCGACTACATTTCCGCGTTTTTGGATTTCTTCCGAGGACTATTATGAACGTTATATACCTTCTTCCTTAATCAGGATACTCCGATTCAGTTCATTGTTTATTGCCTTGCTCCTGCCGTCTTTGTTTGTGGCCACCATAACTTATCACCAGGAAATGATTCCCCCGCCTTTATATCAAACCATTGCTGCCACCCGTGAGGGAGTTCCTTTCCCGGCCTTTGTTGAAGCACTGATTCTGGAAATTACTTTTGAACTATTGAGGGAAGCAGGGGTGCGGCTGCCTCACGCTATTGGACCTGCTATTAGCATTGTAGGTGCTTTAATAATCGGTGATGCCGCCGTAAAAGCAGGACTAGTATCTACGCCCATGGTAGTTGTAATAGCTTTTACCGGAATTGCTTCTTTCATAGTGCCATCCTATAACGCTGGTATAGCAATTCGAATAGCCCGTTTTGGCTTCCTCTTTGTAGCCGGTTTTATGGGCTTATTCGGTATAATGATTACTTTTTTGCTTTTACTTATCCATATGGCTTCGCTCCGTTCTTTTGGCCTATCTTACCTATCGCCGATCGCTCCCTTTAATAAACGGGAGATGACAGATATCCTGGTACGGCGTCCCTGGTATTTAACTATTTTCAGACCCGCGATGAAAGGAATGGAAAATGAAATCCGTCAAACCAAAAAAGATTTGGCCTGACAATGGGTTGAAAAAGCTAATGATATTAGCTGTACTCCCTGGCCTTTTATTTACCAGCGGCTGTTGGAATCAGGTTGAAGTGGTCAACACCGTGGAAGCAGTCGGTATCTTTTTTGATATAGAAGATGGCCAACCGATGTTCGGTGTACAACTGGCTGAGCCCAGCAACAGCCAATCTGGTACTCAACCCAGCAAACCCATCAACGTTTATTCTTCTGGAGCAACCTTTAGTGAGGCGGCTCGGCGGGTAATGTTGAACGTGCCTAGACTGCCCATGTGGTCTCATGTCGGCGTAATGCTTATCGGTACTGATGTAACCAGGAATGATATATCCGTAATTGCTGATTTTCTAGCCCGTAATCGCCACGTCCGTAAGACTTCTTTTTTATTTGTTGCCGAGGGAGATTCTGGTAAGGATTTCTTGGAGGCAGAACTTCCTATTGAATCTTATCCTATTATGGGACTAAGAAAACTGGTTCGTATCCAGGAACAGCAAACTGGTATATATAAGCCAGTCACCGTGGATGATTTTCTGCAGGCATTAGCTGAACCCGGCATCCAACCAGCGGTTCCCCAGGTTATCGTTAAGGACATAAATGGAAAAAAAATGTTGGGATTGCAGGGAACAGCGATCTTTAAGGAACGAAGGCAAGTAGGCACCTTAGATGAACTGGAAAGCCAGGGATATCGCTTTTTAAGTCCCAGCATGGTTACCGGAGGACTGCTAACCTTTCCCCCACCCGGTGAAAAAGACACCGAAAGCAGCAAATACATCAGCGTGGAATTAACAAGATCATTAGCCAAGTTCAAACCTCAAATAGAAGGGAGCCAGGTCAAGAAGATTACAATTAATATTGAAGCTGAAGGCAATTATTATGAACAAAATTTTACTGAACAAATAATCAGTCTGGAGAATATAACTAAAATACAGGATTCTACCGGTGAAGAGATCAAGAAAAGAGTAACGGCAGCGGTAGGCAAAGCTCAGGGTCTGGGAAGCGATATATTCGGTTGGGGAAAATTGATTCGCAAACAAGATCCAGAATTGTGGGAACAAATCGAAGACGATTGGTCGAATATTTTTAGCGGTCTGGAAATAGAAGTAACCGTCGATTTCTCGATAAGAAGAACATACTTGTTAGACCATTCCTTCGAATTTTCCGAATAGTGAGGCGATATTCATGTTTCTTGCACTGCTGATTGTATATTTATTAGTATTAGCCATAGAACTGCCCTCCTTGATAAGGAATCGATGGTATAAAGAAATGGTCGTATTCACAGTACTGTTTCTATGCGGTTTTTACATGGGAATGGTGCAATTTTACCACTGGCCCTTCTACAATCCCTGGGACTATCTTCTCCCCCTATTCCCACCTTACCAAGGTTAAGAATCTTCTAGTCTATTGAATAATATCTAGTGCGTCCTGTAAGGCCTGCAAAGTGGCACCCTGATTCATATGCACGGCTAGTGTATACGGATTGATTTTCTTAATTATCAAATTTTTCGGTGGGGTATAATCTTCCGGTAAGCGATTAGCCAACTGGATTTCCACCTCCGCTCCTTTACGGCGCAGCCCCTTAATCTTTTTATCCCGGGCAGTAAGACGAAGCTCAGCTATCTGGAGGAAGTTAACAACCGGTTGGGGCAAAGGGCCAAAGCGATCCTGTATCTCCTCTCTGATTTCATTAATATCTTCATAGGCCGAAACTAACAGCATCCTGCGGTAAATGCGCATTTTAGTCCCGGAGTCTGGAATATAGCTGTCTGGTATATAATAGTCTACATCAATATCCAGTTGCGGTTGCAATGATTCTTTCACAATTGTACCTTTTAGACGGGCGGTTTCCTGCTCCAACAAGCGACAATAAAGGTCGAAACCAACTGCGTGTATATAACCATGTTGTTGTACTCCGAGGATATTTCCTGCTCCTCTTATTTCCAAATCGCGTAACGCAATACGAATACCAGCGCCCAGTTCATTAAATTCACGCAGCGCATTTAATCGTTTCTGAGATGCCTCAGTAATTACTTTATCTGGGTGGTAGGTTAAGTAAGCATAAGCTAAACGATTGGAACGGCCTACCCGGCCGCGCAGCTGATATAGCTGAGCTAACCCCATCCGGTCTGCCATGTCAATTATTATGGTATTAACGTTAGGCATATCCAAACCTGATTCAATAATAGTTGTGCACAAGAACAGATCATATTCCTGGTTTAAAAACTTGGTAATATTTTCAGCCAACTCCACCTCTTTCATTTTACCATGACCTATACCTATCTTTATTCCCGGCAGTATTGACTGTAATTCCTCATGGAAACGATAAATATCCTGGATTCTATTATGTACAATAAAAATCTGCCCTTCGCGGCCTACTTCAGCCAAAACTGCCTCCCGTACAATATCCGGATTATATTCCATAACATAAGTTGTGATGGGGTAACGCTCCGGAGGAGGAGTCTCAATAATGCTTAAGTCCCTCAATCCAGTCAGACCCATATGCAGACTGCGTGGGATGGGAGTTGCAGAGAGACTTAAAACATCTACTTCTTGTTTAAGGGCTTTTATTTTTTCTTTTTGGGAAACCCCAAATCGGTGTTCTTCATCAACCACCAATAGGCCTAAATTATGAAACCTTATATCCTTTGATAATAAACGATGGGTGGCGATTACTATGTCTACGGCTCCCTTTTCAAGGTCAGCTATTATTTTTCTCTGCTCAGCCGGGGATTTAAATCGACTTAGAACTTCAATACCAGCCGGGTAATTTCGGAACCTCTTAATAAAGGTTTCATAATGCTGTTCGGCTAAAATTGTAGTGGGAACCAATAATGCTACCTGTTTGCTGTCCATTATGGCTTTGAAAGCTGCCCGTAGGGCCACCTCTGTTTTGCCATACCCCACGTCACCACAAACCAACCGGTCCATAGGTTTGGGGCTTTCCATATCTCTTTTTACATCCCTAATGGCTTTCAACTGATCCGGAGTTTCTTGATAAGGAAATTCATCTTCAAATTGTGCCTGCCAAGGTGTATCCTGGCTAAAGGCATGCCCTTTTACGGTGGCCCTTGCTGCATAAAGCTTAAGGAGATCCTCGGCCATTTCCTGAATCGACTGGACCACGCGATGCCTGGTCCTTTCCCATTCGGTTCCACCTAGTTTGCTTAAGCGCGGTTCTTTTTCTTCAGAACTGGAATACCGGTATAGTAAGTCCAGTTTATCTACCGGTAGGTATAGTTTGTCAGTGCCAGCATATTGAAGCAATAAGTATTCACGCCTAACACCATCCGTTTCTACTTGTGTAACACCTCGGAATATCCCGACTCCATAATGCTCATGAACCACATAATCGCCGCGCTGCAGATCCTCAACCAGTATCCTCTGTTCGGCAGAAGCCCTTTGCCGGATATGCTTTGAACCCCTTTTTCCCCAAATATCCTGTTGAGTAATTAAGGCCAACTTAAAACTTTGACTTAAAAACCCGCGCTGATAGTGGTCATTGATAAACTCTACCTTTGACAAATGGTGGTCGGCCAGCTCTTGTTTTAATGTCTCCCGCAAAGTCTCTTTGGGTATAGCGATTTGTATTGTGTATTGTTGGTCTGCCCATTCTTTTAGGCGCTCAAACAGGCTTTCATGGCGCTGCTGAAAAGGTTCCATCTCCCGTTGCGAAATATGCTCATAAAAGGCTACTTGGACCTGGGGTATGTTGCCGGGAAAAAAGGAATGATAAATAAGTCTATGGCGAGCAATTCCGGAATCAAACGTGTTACGATCCAAAATGTTTAATTCCGGATATCCCTCATCTTCTTTTCTGGCTTCTTTTGCAAATCCCTGGTAGCGCCGTGCTAGTCTTTGCATTAACTGGTAGCATTCACGGGGTTCATCAAATAATATGCAACTGGACATTGGCAGGTAATCGATTATTGTGCTTTGGAGATGATCACCCCGAAGTTCGTCTGCCGGTGTAATAAGTACTTGGGTCTCATTCTTGCCTGAACGTTGCGTGTTTAAATCAAAACGCCGCATGGTGTCAATGGTATCCCCGAAGAATTCCATCCGGCAAGGCTCACTATCCCCAGCTGGGAAAATATCAATTATTCCACCCCGCACCGATAAGTGACCAGGTCGAGTTACCGTATCTACCCGTTCATAACCTGCCTGGATCAATCGCATCAGTATTTCTTGACTGGGATATTCCTTGCCAAGTTCTAAATTGAGTGTCGCTTGCTGCAGCTGCTGCGGTGAAATGATGTAGTATAGGAGCCCTCCCACAGTAGTTATGATTATCGACCGGCGACGAGGGTGCAGCATTAAATCCCGTAGAGTTGATAACCGCTGTACCTCTACTTGGGTAGTATTATCTTTCATAAATACAAAATCACGTTCGAGAAATAAATCAATCCGATCCCGACCTACAAGCATACTCAAATCGTTAGCTAGGTCGTAAGCCTGCTCTTCCCTGGGCATGATACACAACATCCTGCCTGCGCAGCTTTTCCATATTTCCCTCAATACAAATACCCGAGCTGCACCGGAGAGGCCGCTAAGCATAGCATTTTCTCCAGCTTTCAGACTTTTTATTGCAGAATCCAGCAGATCTAAGTTCATCCTGTAATTTTCTCCTAATCCCATTTTGCCACGCAATAAAGGTGGACATCGAAAAACATCGACCTCCACTATCATTTTAGGTCTAGGGTTACTTAATCCTTTATACTATATATAGCATATTTCCTGTTGCTATGGTCACATTTACCGATATCCGGCAGCTTTGAATCGACCCAAAATGTCCACCCTGACTTTAACTATAATAATGCTGGCCTAAAATCCCGGAGTCGGTTAGACCCATCTCCATGGCACATTCATCACAAATACCACTAACTTGAACGCTTCTCAGGTCACCTTGTACCTCAATTTCCTGAAAAATGCGTTCGCAGTATTCGCAAACGTAATAAATCTTCATCTTGCGCGCCCCTTTGATTGTTTATCAATAATTTTCCCTGAAAGGACCCGCAAATATACCTGGCTAATTGTACGCGTTCATAGCTTCGGTTAGACCAGAATTTATCCAGGTTTCCACGGCATCGGCCGCCTTTTTTATCATTAAATCAATCAACTCTTTTTCGGCACCGGTAACACGGCCTAGAACCCAATCCGCAGCACCTCGTTCGGTGGGTCGCCCGATACCGATGCGAGTACGGGCAAAGTCCTCGGTGGCTAACCTTTCTATAATCGACTTAATTCCCTTGTGTCCGCCGCTTCCACCCGCAGCTCGAATACGAATTGATCCAACGGGCAAATCCATATCATCATAAATCACCATGAGATCAGCCTGATCTAGTTTATACCAATGAACCAAGGGCTGCACAGCCCTCCCGCTTAAGTTCATATAGGTCAGCGGTTTCACCAATAACACCTTTTCACCTTTGATTCTGATCTCACCAATAATCGAGTCGTGTTTACTCTCTTGTTTCTCTACCCGGTAACGGGAAGCCAGCTCTTCCAGTACCTTAAAACCAACATTATGGCGGGTTTCTTTATATTCGGGGCCAGGATTACCTAGTCCTACCACAACTTTCATCTCATCCTCCTGCCTTTTCCGGACTGTTACTGACAATTAAAGGCCCACCCTGGAGTGCGCCTCTAAGACTATATGATTATGTATCTGCGCTTAATCTTCAAATATTTTACTGACCGATAAGTCCTCATGTATTCTCAAGATAGCTTCTCCTATCAAGGGGGCGATGGACAAAACCGTCAAGTTGGGCAGCTTCTCCCGCGTTGGTATTGTATTGGTCACTATAATCTCTTCTATCGGAGCAGCTCCCAGTCTTTCCATAGCTGGCCCCGAAAATACAGGATGTGTACAGCAGACATATACTTCTTTCGCACCTTTATCCACCATTACATCGGCCGCGTTACAGACTGTACCAGCCGTATCAATTATGTCATCTATTAAAATAACTGATTTGCCTTCAACCTCACCTATTACATTCATTATCTCGGATACATTGGCAGCAGGGCGTCTTTTGTCTATTATCGCCAGTGGAGCACCCAGTTTGGCAGCCAGGTTACGGGCTCTGGTGACCCCTCCAACATCCGGCGAAACTACTACCGCATTGTCACCAAGGTTCTTCTTTAATATATGGTCCGCCAGAGTTGCTACACCAGGCAAATGATCGACGGGTATATCGAAGAAACCCTGGATCTGAGTAGCGTGAAGATCCACAGTTACCACCCGATCAGCACCAGCCTCAACGATCAGATTAGAAACCAGCTTGGCGGTTATCGGATCACGTGCTCGGTTCTTGCGATCTTGGCGGCCGTAACCAAAATAGGGTATTACCGCATTAATCCGCCCGGCCGAAGCCCGTCGGAAAGCATCGATCATTATCAGCAGTTCCATTAGGTTTTCATTACCGGGGCTGCAGGTAGGCTGAATAACAAAGGTATCCACCCCACGTACACTCTCATCAATTTCTACACTGACTTCTCCATCGGAAAAATGAGAAACTGTTGCCTTAGCCAGGGACATTCCCAGGTAATCTCCAATCTCCTTTGCTAGTAAAGGATTGGCGTTACCGGTGAATAGCTTCATCCTCCACCTGGATGTATTCATTTAAGCTTAACCTCCATTCGGTTTTTGGAACTTCTATAGGATACTTTTCTCTTATCTCTTTTTTAAGTTCTTTTGTTGAGCTCTTTCTACCGCCAGTGTATCCGCTGGAACATCTCTGGTTATAGTAGAACCTGCACCAGTTATGGAGTTGGCCCCCACCCTGATCGGAGCTACCAAATTAGTATTGCTGCCAATGAATACCCCGTCTTCGAGGATGGTTTCCCATTTATTTTTACCGTCATAATTACAGGTAATTGTACCGGCCCCTATGTTTACGCCTTTACCAACTTGGGCATCACCGACATAACTCAAATGCGGAGCTTTACTACCTTCTCCCAGAACTGACTTTTTAATCTCAACAAAATCTCCGACTTTGACCTTCCGGTGCAAAACTGCACCGGGACGTAAGTAGGCATAAGGACCTATAGTACATTCATCACCAACCTGAGCTTCCTTCAAGCGAGAATGTTCAATTGTGACATTGTTGCCAATGATGGAGGATGTGATGTGGGTTGCCGGTCCAATTTGGCAATCATTGCCTATAATAGTCCGGCCTTCAATTATGGATCCGGGGTATATTCTCGTATCGCTGCCGATATTTACATCAACATCGATAAAGGTGGAATCGGGATCAACAACAGTTACACCATTTATCATTAAAGATCTGTTCTTGCGTTGTCTTAGGATGGCCTCCGCTTGGGCTAACTGAATACGGTCATTTATACCATAAATATCTTCTGCAGCATCAACCTTAAGAATTTCAACTTTTTTACCCTTTTGTTTGAGTAGTGTCAAAACTTCAGTTAAATAATATTCGCCCTGCTGGTTATTAGTATTAAGGCCAGCCAGAGCATCAGCAACATCATTAACCTGCATACAATACATGCCGGAATTAATCTCGCTTATTTTCTTTTCTTCTAAAGAGGCATCTTTTTCTTCCATAATGGAACGCAGCGACCCGTCCCTTTCACGAATAATTCTGCCATACCCGTGTGGATCTTGAACTTGAGTCGATAATACCGTAGCCGATGCTTCGCATGCTAAGTGGTAATCCAACAATGATTTTATTGTTGTTGCCTGCAACAACGGAGTATCTCCAGCTAGAACAACTATCGTCTCGTCGTCTTGGACTTTTTCCATGGCTTGCATTAATGCGTGCCCCGTTCCCAGTTGCTGTTCCTGAACCGCAAATACCACTTCCCCAGGCTCAAAGAGTTCTTCCACCATAGCCCTGCCATGCCCGACTACCAAAACTAGCTTATCCACGCCGGCAGCACGGGCAGCATCAATTACATGTTCGACTATAGGTTTTCCAGCTACCCGGTGAACCACCTTGGGTAGTTGCGAACGCATCCTAACCCCTTTACCTGCTGCGAGAACTACCGCAGAAATTTTCACTGTATAGATACCTCTCCTCATCCCAAAACTAATTGAATATATGGTAAGCCCGCATAATGTATTATAACCTTTTATCATATTGACTGTAAAAGCTGAATATATTAACGCTCAAAGCTTATATTGCCCAGATATTGTTGGGCTAATAGCAAATCCCCAGGTTTATCAACATCCACCCCTACTTCAGCATAAGGGGATATAATTCCTTTACCGCGAATTCCGGCAACCTCAAAAAGCCTTTTTTCTGCCGACCTGATAGTAAGCCGCCCTAGTAAATATTTACAAACCAAACCGATTCCAAACAATCTGGCGATAGCCAGAGGGTCTTTGCGCCGGCTAACAAGTTTCTCGCCAAAATCAAGGCAGGCAGGTATGATTGCGGAGCGTAGCAGAAATAGGTTGCCGCCCGTAAATACACCATCTTTGAGTCGCACATAGGTCCGGATAACGCCCGGATATTTGCGGTCGTTCACTTCTTTGCTAGTAACTGGGTAGTAAAGATCTGCCTCACTGCCCTCACAACTAGTCAGGAAATCACTGATTGCCTCGGGAGTTATGAAAGGAATATCAGTTGGAACAGCCAGAACTTTGTGGCTTATGCCTTCCTTTAGAAAGTCAACTCCGTTGGCAAATGTCTCCATGGCATCCTGTCCGCCCTCTACGAAAAAAAGCCTTTCGTCACGAGGCAGAATATTTCTTAATGCCTCTATTGGTCCGCTAACTACGATATTGTTTATGCTGGGAGTGGCACGGAGGGCTCTGTATACAAAATAAATCATAGGATAGTTGCCTATTATAATTAATGCCTCATTACTATAAGGAGCAATCTTCTTAAGCTCGCTGCTATTTTCGCCACCGGCTAGGATAACCGCGTCATACTGCACTACCAATACCTCCATAATTGCATTATGGAATCAGGCCTCTTGTTTATTTGCTTCCAATTTAATACACTCAATCAAGACATTCTCTGCGTTCTCAATATGATCTTGGGCTAGTTGTCTGGCTAACTGACTATCACGGGCTTGTATAGCTTCAACCAATTGTTTGTGTTCTTTGAGAGATTCTTTATTTCTGCCCGGGAAAGATAAGGATGTCAATCGGAACCTTTGGATTTGTTCTCTTAGATTACTAATGATGGTAGCTAATCTAGCATTACGACTGGCTTTATATAAAAGCTCATGAAATGAGGTATCAACCTCAACCAGCTTGTCAATATCACCTTGGGTAATAGCCTCCTGTTTCCCTACCAGAAGCCTCTCCATGGAATCCAGCTCATCCTCGGTGATTCTCTCCGCGGCCAGACCAGCGGCCAGCCCTTCCAGGGCAGCCCTGATTTCAAATACATCGGCTATGTCCTTAAAAGAAAGATCCGCTACATAGGCTCCTTTACGGGGTACCATGACAATAAAACCTTCTAACTCCAGTTTTCGCAGGGCCTCCCTGATAGGGGTACGCGATACCCCTAGCTCTTCTGCTAACTGTAGTTCCATTAGTCTTTCTCGCGGTTGCAGGGTTCCGTTCATAATGGCAGTTCGAATAGCGTCTAATACTAGTTCGCGTAAAGGTTTGTAAGAGTCCAGGTCAACAGGAATTAAACGT
>JAXDBN010000173.1:0-2694 GCA_034678805.1 Syntrophomonadaceae bacterium | reverse complement strand
CCGCCCATTTGGACATAATGGCTATATCGACTGTATCGTTTTCCAGGTCAATGGCTGCGGATTTCATATCTTCAGGCATGTCCAGGCGATCATACATGGGTTTCTTAAATCCAAATCTTTCTTTCTGGTAATAATGCAAATTTTCATTATAACGCAGATTTTCTATGGGATTGCGGCAGCGCAGGTGATCCCCGCCCCTGATATTGGTGAGCATGCCCAGGGTCCAGGTTGACCAGCGTCCGCGCGGATCGATCATGGGCATCTCTACTCCCTTGACATGCATGGCATAATCGGCTGCTCCCGGCCAGTGCTCGGCGGCCCGCTTCACACCTTCCGCCAGAATATCACCGATGCCCTGCCGTAAACATATATCCTTGAGCAATGCAAAGGCGGCGTCGTCATCCCCGAAAGCCAGCTCGTAACCCACATCATCCTTAGTGATGATGCCTTTTTCATAGAGCTCCATGGCAAAAGCTATTACGCTTCCGGAGCTGGACATATCCACCCCATAGCGCTGGCATAACTCGCTGGATTTAATGGTGGCCTCGGTACTCAGCCCCACATTGGACGCGTAAGATACGGTGGGGGTAATCTCCAGATCCTTTACTATCGTCCCCGCGTATTTGCCCTCGGTTATTTCGGCCAAATGGCCGCAGGCAATAATACAAGACTGACAGGCAATATGGTGGCGGCCGAACACATCTACTATCTGCCGGCCGGCTCTTTCCTTCCAATCGGGCAAGGTCTCGCGGGAATAATTGTGCACTGATAAAGCATTGAATCCGCCATAGGGAATGGTAGCATTCATGGTCCCGTAGGAACAAAATGCCTGGTAGGAAGAGGCCGATTTGATCCGCTTTTGCCCTTTGGCGCTCAATTCCAGCACCCCTTTAGGATCAGCCGGCACGATTGGTTTTGATCCTTTTATTACTACCGCTTTGAGTTTTTTGGATCCCATCACCGCGCCCATCCCGGTACGCCCAAAACCATCATAATAGCCGTTCTCAATACTGGCAAAGCGGACCAGGTTTTCCCCGGCTTGTCCGATCAGCATGACTTCCGAACCATAATGGCGCGCTCTCAGTAAGTCTACAGTTTCCCAGGAGTCTTTTCCCCACATAAATGCAGCATCCCTGATTTCGACTGCGTCATCTTCAATTATCAGGTATACTGGTTTTTCCGCCTGGCCCTTAATTATTAAGCCATCATAACCAGCGCTTTTCAGACGAATGCTTAAAAAGGCCCCGGAGTTCGAAGATCCAAATCCGTTGCTTAACGGGGATTTGGCCGATACTTCCATTCGCGCGGCGGTTGGGAAAGGGGAACCCACCAAACAACCGACACTGAATACCAGGACATTTTCGGGGCCGAGGGGATCGGCGCCGGCAGGTACCTCATCATATACAATCCGGGCATTGAATCCAATCCCGCCTATATAGTCCTTGGCAAAGCCCGGGTCCAGCTCCCTGGTCTTTATATTTTGAGTACTTAAATCAACTTCCAGCATTTTTCCCGCATAGCCAAACATTAACTCCCCACCCTTCTCTCCATGATACCGCGGTTATATGAATAAATTAGAAGCAATAACAATATCCGTAAAGTCCGATATTTAGGCAACCAAATATATTGCTTTGTATACCAATTATATATCCAGAGAGGGGGAACTTACAAACATTTCTTCGACACTTTGACCGTTAAGAGGGAAATTATAGCAGAACAAAGATAAGCCAGGCAGAATTTCTAATCCGGCCTGGCCTTGTATCTAAAGGGATCTATTTAAAAAACGGGTAAGTGGGCAAATTGCCTACTTCCATCTCCAGTTATTAACTGGCTTGGCAAATGATAAATTGAGGTGTTCAGGATCGAAATCGGTGTTATAAAAACTGGAGTAAAAGTGCTGTGCTTCTTCCAACATATCATAATCAAACAGATCCGGGTAAAGGATATTGACGATATTCATAAGACCGAGGATCCATCTGGGGCTGCCGAAATCCCAATTGGGATAGGGATGATTAAATATGCGCCTGGAACGAACCGCAGCGACTTTTATACCCTTGATTAAGCATTCATGATAAAAGTCCTCAATGTTATTGGAAATAAATGAGGAAATGAAGATTACTTCAGGGTTCAGCCGGTTTAGCTCTTCTAGACTTATGGTCACGCCCGGCCGTCCGGCTTCGTTTACTTCTTTATTTAAGCTGATAGCACCGGCTGCGGTAACCAGTTGGTTTTCAAAACGTTCGCCATTCAGGCAGAAGAGAGGTTTACCCATAGCATAATAAACCCGGGGCCGATAAGTAACATTTACAAGCCTTGCATTGATTGCATCGATTTTGGCTTGCATATATTGGGCTAATTCGTTGGCCTTTTCGTCAGCGCCAATGTATCCGGCGAACTTGGGAATGGCTGCAATATACCGGCTGATCGAATTTACATCGTGGTGCAGATTTTCCAGGCCATTTTGATCAGATATGATCTTTTCCCATACCTTGACTACGTCAGATAGCCGGTCAACACCGGAAGTAATCAATATGGCCTGGACCATTTCCAGGGCCCTGGTGAAAGGATAACCGCCCTCAAAAGACTTTTCTTTGTATCCGTCTCTCGGCTGCAAGCCCGGTATAGAAACAGTATTATGGCATTGCAGGCATCTTCCTTCCGGGCTGCTGTTGATTATTCTTGTTTTGGCGCCCA
>JAXDBN010000172.1:0-24457 GCA_034678805.1 Syntrophomonadaceae bacterium | reverse complement strand
CTGCCTGCGATATAATTCCGGCAGCCCATAGACTGCTTCAGCCAGCAAATGCGGGGCGCTATGCGCTGTTTCATAGTATTTTTCGTATATATTCACATCTTTCAAGCGGAAATCTGCACCCAGGTCTACACATTTGACCCCAGCTCTGACCAATTCCTGGACCGGCGAAACCGACAGACCATGGGGCAGGGCCAAAAATACTGCCTGGCACGTTTGCTTTAGATATTCCAAATCGGTGGCGGTACAGGTCAAGTCGGTAAACGATCTCAAATGAGGGTAAATCGTTCCTATTTTACAGCCTATATTCTCTGTAGATGTGACTGCCACCGCTTCCAACTCATCATGGCCGGCAATGAGCCGTAATAATTCGGCTGCCGTATAACCATCACCAATAATACCAACCTTGTACATATGAGGACCTCCCAATCGTAACATGTTAGTAATTATACAATTGGTTGCATAATCTTGCAATATTAATTTTTGCCAATAATAAGATCGCGCCTGCAAATGTCAACTTTGATATGGTTGCAGAGCTCCCTCGTTTAACGGGCTCAATGCATAAAATTATTATAATTTGGAGACTGTATATTTCGGTTCAGCTTGGCTAAGTAATTCATGAGCTTATTATATAGAGACAGACCGTTTTATATTATCACGTTTTGGCCTTTATACAAATTTTCGATTTTTACCCTTTCATCAATGGTTGACAATTTCATGCTGGTCTTATTAAAATATACTCAACGGGTATAGTTTTGCTTGGGGTGAATCATGAATATCAATCAGGCTACCGATTACGGATTTAGAGCTGTGCTTTATCTAGCCCAGAAGGACGGCAGGGAATGGACTGATGCCCACACCATATCCGAGCATGAGGTTATCCCTATCCGGTTCTTGCTCAAGATAATGCCTAATCTTATCAGAGCCGGAATAGTCAAATCACAGCGTGGAATCGGCGGGGGCTATGCTTTGGCCCGGAATCCGAAGGACGTCTCCCTGTTGGACGTGGTAGAGGCGATCGAGGGGCCGATTTATCTGAATCGCTGCCTTGAGAATGAAGATTATTGTAGTAAGCATGGTGCTCCGGTATGTAAAATTCATCGTACTCTGGAGGAGATTCAGGACTTGCTGTCAAGCGAATTGGGCCGCCGGAATTTTGCTGATTTGCTCGATTAATCGGCAGAGTACATATTCATGCCCGTGGATTAAGACCAAGAGACCCTTATCAACAACAAAAAATGAATTCAGAAGGAGGTTTTTGAGAATGACAACCATGGATAATTTAGGAGCAGCTTTTGCAGGTGAATCCCAGGCCAACCGGAAATATCTCGCTTTCTCCCAGAAGGCTAAGAGTGAGGGTTTTGACCAGGTCAGCCGTCTCTTCAGCGCAGTAGCGGAAGCCGAGACTATACATGCTTTGAAACATCTGAACGTAATGAAAGCAGTCAACAGCACCGTTGATAATCTCCAGGCAGCCATTGAGGGCGAGCATCACGAATTTACCGAAATGTATCCCGAATTTATAGCCGAAGCTGAGAAAGAAGGTAATCTACAGGCCAAGACATCTTTTCATTTGGCTAATGAAGTAGAGAAAGTCCATCATCGGTTATACGAGAAAGCCTTGGCAGCAGTCCAAAATCAGAAGGATCTGGAGACTGCAAAGTTCTTCCTTTGCCCGGTCTGCGGATACGTCGAAGAAAACGAAGCCCCTGGCCGCTGCCCGGTATGCGGGGCCCCTGGAACCAGTTTCAAAGAATACTAGTATAAACTAATTACGACTGTACCCTGACCACCATCAGGATAGGAACAATAAAGGGGCCCGATCCCACCATCGGCCCCTTTTGGTTCTGCTATCTAATTTCATTATCCTCGCCATAGCTTCATTATCAGGACTTCCGGCCTCCCACCAAGCTAATCCCGCTTCTGGCACCCCGGACAATAATAAATACTGCCGCCCAAATAGGATTCCTTTTGGATAACACCGCCGCACACCGGACAGTTTTGGCCGGCTGTATTCTTACTGGCTCTGGTTTGATATCTGCCCGGCTTTCCCCACAGGTCTTTTTCAGTATCCCGTCCACCCTGGGCTGCCATGGCTGTAAGAGTGTTTTTAACGGATGCAAATAGACTTTCCTTTTCATCAGCAGTCAAAGAACCTACCTTGCGTTTAGGGTGTATTCCTGCGTTGTAGAGTATATCCTGCAGCACACCGTTGCCTAATCCCGGAATACGTTGCTCAGTGGCCAAAAAAGCCTTGCTGCTGAGATTCTGAACAACTGGATCGCGCAACAGTCCTGCAAAATAATCACGATCGAAGTTAGTTTGCAGCGGAGATACTTTAGCCCGAGCTGCCTGGTAGTAAGGATTATCAAATTGGCCGGCTATAAAACACCATAAACCTCCATACATCTGGACCGATGCACTCAGTGAAGTACCGTCAGTAAAGTCTATCAACAATTGGTGTTTGGTGGGCCGCTTATCGCCTTGGCGGTGGTATCTCAGATTAATCCCATCGCTGAATAATAATCGAACCTCCCCGGCGCGGATTTCCACCATCCCTCCATAGGAATCAGCTTGGTCGATCGCCTTACCGACCAGAAGCTTACTATAATTTTGGGGATCGCCATTGAACCAGGCAAATTTGTGAGCCGTGTAACCGGCTGTTACTTGAGCAATAATCTTGCTGACAATAGTATCATTAATGTCCTTAGCCAGGACATTGGCTTCCGGTATTTCCAGCATCAGAATCACATCCTCTCTGCCCCTAAACGGGATGAGCTCCAAGATCAAAGGCTTATATGGCCGGTATCAGGAAAGCATGTCCTGAAAAGCGGATTCAACAAAACCTATCACAATCTGCTTACTGTTCGACAATAATGGCCGCCGCAATATCCTGGGCTCGCCGTTAATCAAATTGATAATCCCTTCATCGTTCATTCCCGCCAAATCCGGGTGTAACTTTTTGAACGCTTGACTTTTAGGATTGACCAGTTCCTTTAGGGTAGTTTTGCCAACCTCGGCCAGTCCCTTCAGTTCATCCGCACTCAAGGGGGACTTAATCAGGTCCCGATAGGTATAGTTGGCGCTTTTTTCGTCCAGCCAGGCCCTGGCTTTCTGGCAGGTTTTTCAGGTGCTAATACAATAGAAAGTTAAATCTTGCTTTTTCTTCATAGCAATTCAATCCTTTCTGATAGTCATAGAACGAGGCCTCAGGAGGTAATCAGAGCTAAACTCATTATAATTCATAACCTACAGTTATATCCATATCACTGCCTGAACTAAGTATGCAAGCAAATAGGCTAGTCCTTGACCTAATAATCACAAATTGAAGCCAATCCTATCAATGATATAGGATTGCTGTTTCTTCATAGGCTGGGGAACCTTTTGGCATATTTCTGCATAATGTAGAATGCAGGCGCTTCCGCCTGCATGAACAGTTTTCCGGGTTAGCCCGGGAGCTTTCATATAGATGCCGGGGGGCGAGACTCCTCCCGGCATTATTATTAATATTCATTATGCTAAAGTCCTTTAATGTAGTTCAGTTCTGATCCACATTGGGCACAGTGCTGGTCTTGTACTCCTGTAATTCTCACCTGGTACACATTTCTATGAATTAGTTCACTGCCGCAATTTACGCAACGGGTGTTGTTCACTTCACCAGCAATGTTGCCGGTGAAAACGAAGTCCAGATATTCGCGGGCTATCTCCTGTGCACGCCTCAGCGTAACTTCAGGGGTTGCCGGTATGTCCAGCTTATAAGCCGGGTGATATTTGGACAAATGTAATACTGTGTGTCGGTCTAGTGAGGCCAGCCACTGGGCCAAGCTCCTGATTTCTGCGTCTTCATCATTTTTTCCCGGTATTAACAGAGTGGTTATTTCCACATGTGCCCGCCCGATAACCCTTTCCACGGTTTCTTTAACCGGCTGAAGCTTACCCTTGCACATCCGGGGATAGAAACGATCGTTAAAACCTTTCACATCAATGTTAAACGCATCAATACAAGTGAGTAGTTCTTCCAGAGGTGCTTTTTCAATATAGCCATTGGTCACCATGACCGTATGCAATCCCATTTCTTTGATTTTAGGTGCGACTGCCATGATATATTCATACCAAATGGATGGCTCGTTATAGGTGAAAGCCAGACCAATGGAACCATCCCGGCAGGCTGAACGGACAACCTCCGCTAATTTTTCCGGCTCCGTATACATAGTAGGGGGGGTACCATGGGCAATCGTGTAGTTCTGGCAGAAGCAACAACCAAGGTTACAGCCATAACTACCAGCCGATAGAATATAAGTGCCGGGATAAAAATGAAACAGGGGCTTTTTCTCAATGGGATCCAGGGCCAGAGAAGATATCTCGCCGTAGTTATGAGTCATGAGGGTGCCTTCCTGATTGCTCCTCACCCGGCAAATACCTGCTTGTCCCTCCTTCAGACGGCAATGATGAGGGCAAAGAAAACAACGCACTACACCATTTTCCAGTTTTTCGAAAAACATCGCCTGCGTTCTCATAAATATACCTCCTCGTCTGACCGGGATTGAAGGATATTATTTATACCTTTGCACCTCGAAGCGCTGGATAGAGTAGTCTTCTCCCGGCGATATACCTCCCTTTTGAAGAGCAATATTCAGCTGTTGTTCTACCGTATCTACACCTTCAAGGTCGGGCAGCAGTAATCCGCTTTTATTGCCGCTGCGGACTATAACCCCGTAACGATGGGGATCCAAATCGTCTTTCTGGCAATGCTCAGGGGCAGTCAAAATATCCACGGAATAAACCAGGCTGGGAAGTTCCTGCTCCCTGACCGGGGTGAAACGAGGGTCTCTCAGCCCTGCCGCCAGGGCGTTATTTCTTATCTCCTCGGCGATATTGTCATAAACCGGTAAGAAGGTGCCGATACATCCCCGCAGCTGGCCGTTCTTTTTTAAAGAAACAAATACTCCGGCACGCTGTTTTTCTAATTCACCTAAATCCCCCGGTAGATCCGCCATCTTCCCGGTCTTAACATACCTTTCCAGAGTCTGTCGGGCCAGTTCTACCGGGGCAGATTCGTTTTGGCGTCTTGATTCAGCATTAAGCTCCTGGGCCCTGGTAATTTTGTCTAAAATGCTGGCCGAATTCTCTCCAGGACTAATTCCCACCGTCAGATAGCCTACTCCAAAGGGGCCTTCATAGCTAAACACCCGGGGGGTGAAGCTTAATCCATCCAGAACCCCCAGCATTATAATTATCGAGGGATAACCGCACTGACCGGCGTTATTGATCAGTTTCTCAGAGACATTCATTATGCCTTCCACGTCACCCTGGGCAAGAAGGTCCTTGATCATTAAGTCAAAACGACTGCCGTCCGGATGGAAGTCATAAGGTCCCTCATCTTTTAAGCGGTGCGACATGTCTCCGGATGCAACCAGGGCGGTCTTTCTTCCTAGCTGCCGGGCAGCTTCCTGTACTAGCTTGCCCAGAGTATATAATTGTATATTATCCAGCATACCGATGCTGATGGCTACAATAGGTCTGTCCCCCAAACCCGCCTTTTCCAGATAATAAAGCGGGACCATTATGCCATGATCGATCGAGGCGTTTAAGTTGTAGCGGGAAGAAGTCTTCTTATCGATAGGTATCATATTAATACCATTCTTCTCAGCCAGTACCCCGATGGCTTTAACCAGCTCCAAGTCATTGATATGACTGGACTTAACATCCGGACAGCCAAAACCGGCCAGGTTGCCGCTAAGCTTTGGTTCGGCAAGATAGGTGATGCAGTCGGAAAATACGTTGCCATGAGGCGTAAGGAAAACGATGGTTTCGGGATTGGTATGTACCAGTTCCCGCGCCATAGCTTGTACCCCCTGGATGGTGGGGCCTGCATCCTGGGCTCTTTCTCCTCCTACCTCGGGGATAATTATCGGGGGATGGGGTGATAATGCCACATAAGAAATCATAGGCTCCCTCCTTCGGTTATACAATTTTTCCGATCCTAATTTAATTATCCGTCAAGATAAGCTTTAGCGATACCACAAAATATGGCATAGGCAACTTTTTCCTGGTAGTCCTCATTGGCGAGCAGCTGTTCCTCGCGGGGATTTGATAAAAATCCCACTTCTACGATTATGGCAGTCATATCGGTTTTGTCAGTGACATAATAATTACCGGTCTTCGCCTTGCGAGTAGTATTCCCTAATTGGGCGATCAATTCTGCCTGAATAGCTTCAGCAATTTTTTTAGCCTGCTCGCTATTACCGCTGTAAAAGGTTTGGGCACCAAACCAACGCGGACTCACATCAGCATTGGTATGAATACTAACATAGAGGTCAGCATGATTATTTTCAGCTATGGCCACCCGGGCAGCCAGGTCCTTCCGCTTTCTTTCCAGGAGACTGCCTGAAGAACTACCTGCCAAATCCTCATCTTCATCACGGGTATTAATTACCAAGGCGCCGGATTGACTCAAATGGTAGGTTAATTTGTTACTGATGGCCAGCGTGATATCCTTTTCCACATTCTTGGCAGGCCCGATTGCGCCAGGATCAAATCCCCCATGGCCGGCATCCACAACTATAACGTGATTGGCCAATGAGTACGACAATACTGACCTGTCCTGGGGTGCATTTACATTAGCCCCCCAGAAACAAAGCAACGGCAGAAATATCAACGCCAGGACAATACTACCAGATTTTCTTTTGAAGATAATTACCCTGTTAAACAAAACAGTGCCTCCCCGGTCTTGATATTTCTTATATATGCCAGGGAGGCCCAGAATATTTATGCCTCTGATTCCATAACTATAGATATTGGGCAAATGCCATCTCTTTGATAAGTGAGGCTATCCTGCAGCCATTCATTCTAAGATTGGAATTAGGCTATGGAGTTTTATGAAGGCAAATAAAAAAGCCTCTCCAGCGGAGAGGCCTGGTCCATTAACGTTTTGAGTATTGAGGGGCTTTGCGGGCTTTGTGCAAACCGTATTTCTTTCTTTCTGTCATACGTGGGTCTCTGGTCAGGAATCCCGCCCGTTTCAGACTGGGACGCAAATCTGTATTGGCTTTTATTAATGCTCGGGCAATACCCAAACGGATGGCGCCGGCCTGGCCGGTGACTCCCCCGCCGCCTACCCGACAGAAAATGTCAAATCTACCCGATTGATCAGTTAACTCCATAGGCTGCAGAACTATCAGCCGGCTGGTCTTGTTAGGAAAGAAATTTTCAAAGCTCCTATCATTTATGGTTATGTTTCCGCTGCCGGGCACCAATCTAACCCGAGCTACAGCTTTTTTTCTTCTCCCGGTTCCCCAATATTGTGCTTTCGTCGCCATACTTTTCCTCCTAACCTCTCAATTCCCGGACTTCTGGTTTCTGGGCCTGGTGAGGGTGCTCGCTCCCCCGATATACCTTGAGCTTCTTAAACATAGCTGCACCTAAACGATTATGAGGAAGCATTCCTTTAATAGCAGCCTCGAGTATCTTTTCGGGTTTCTTTTGCATTAAGGTACCGTAATCGATCTCCTTCAATCCACCTGGGTAACCGGTGTGCCAGCGCATCTTTTTGGCAAGGAGTTTATTACCAGTCAAGCGTATTTTGGAAGCGTTAATCACGATGACAAAATCTCCGGTATCAACGTGGGGAGTATAAATAGCCTTATGTTTGCCTCTCAAGATTGAGGCTACTTCCGATGATAATCTTCCCAGCGTCTGGTCAGTTGCATCTATCACATACCATTTGCGGTCGATTTCAGCTGGTTTGGCCATGTATGATTTCACATTTTTCCCTCCTGTATATCATTGCCTAGGGTCGTACTTTAAGTCCCCTCCAGTTCTGATTGTCAACGGGGCAGGAGACAAACAGTCTTTTAGAGACTACCTTTTAATTCTATCTATGTTGATGATGCTTTGTCAAGAAAGTCAGCTTATTTTCGTACAATTTCACCTGTATCCAGGGGATACCTCACCGATAATAAGTATAATCCCTGGGGAGGCACTGTTGGACCAGCCCGGGTCCGATCCCGGGAGCTCAGTATTTCCGCTACTTCTAACGGAGCAATTTTACCGCGACCTACCTGTAAAAGAGTTCCCATTATGATCCGAACCATGTTGTACAGAAATCCATCCGCCTCTATATCTAAACGAAGGAAACTCCCCTGTTGGCTTAACTCACATACTTTTACGGTTCGTTCGAAGGTTTTCGAGGTTGATCCCCGGGCACAAAAAGCCAGAAAATTTTTTCTTCCTATAATATGAGCACAGGCTTTATTCATTGCATCAGTATCGAGCGATTCGGTAAGGCAATAAGCATAATGGCGGTGAAATACCGCTCCCTCCTTTTGCCGATACAAGAAGTAGGCATACCGTTTGCTAAGCGCCTGGAACTGAGGGTGAAAATCCGGACTGGCCTCAGTACTCTCCAGTACTCTGATATCCTCCGGCAAAAAGGTGTTCAAAGCGGGGGTCCACCTTACTGGTGGTATTGTAGAAAAGGTATCAAAAGCAATTACTTGACCCCGGGCATGGACTCCGGCATCAGTTCGCCCTGATGAAGCCAGAGTCACATTTTCACCGGTTAGACGGTGAATTTGCTGCTCTATTTCGGCCTGAATGGTATGGGCATTATTCTGCCTTTGAAACCCATGATAATTGCTCCCGTCATATTCAATTATCATTTTTATCCTGGTCATGTTCTCCCGCCCCAGAAGCAATCGATTGGCCTACTATTAATCTCAAAAGATGAGGAGGATATAATAATCCTCCTTTCGTCTGCACTCAGTATCAATTATGGCTTTTTAGCCTTTTGGTAAATGCTAATCTACTAGTTCAATGACAGCCATGGGAGCACCGTCTCCCTTACGCACCCCGGTTTTAATTATTCTGGTGTAACCACCGTTGCGTTCTTTGTAGCGCTCTGAATAGGTGGAGAATAATTTGTATACCACTGCGTCGCTCAGTAAATAAGAATTAGCCTGGCGCCGGGAGTGCAAGTCACCCCTTTTAGCGAGGGTAATCATCTTCTCAGCTATGCTGCTGATTTCTTTGGCTCTAGTCTCGGTGGTGGTTATTTTCTCATGTTCCAGCAGTGAAGTTACTGAGTTTCTCAGTAAAGCCCGGCGATGATCACTTCTGAAACCTAATTTGCGATAACCCAACTATAAACCCCCCTTTCTTACTCTTCTGATTTCTTAAAGTTTAAATCCAGCTCTTTGAGCTTCTTTTCTATTTCCTCCAGTGACTTTTGACCCAGGTTTCTGATCTTGCTCATTTCTTCCCGCGTCTTTTCGATCAAGTCCCCGACGGTGTTTATACTGGCACGCTTCAGTCCGTTTGAAGCCCTCACTGAAAGCTCCAATTCTTCGATCGACATTTCCAGAACCTTATCCTTTTTCTCTTCTTCCTTCTCTACCAGTATCTCTACCTCTGAGTAAGTATCATCGATTTCGGTGAATAGTTTTAAATATTCAATCAGGATCTGGGAGGATAGGCTCAGGGCTTCCTCCGGACGAATGCTGCCGTTGGTCCATATCTCCAAAGTCAGGCGATCATAATCGGTTCTCTTGCCTACTCGGGTATCTTCGATGGTGTAGTTAACTTTGGTGACGGGGGTATATATAGAATCAATTGGGAGCAGTCCCACGATGTCAGCATTTTTCTGAGGTTGCTGGTCAGCGCTTACATAACCCCTGCCTCTCTCCACACTCATCTCAATTTCTAATTTGGCGTCATCATCCAAGGTTGCTATATGCAAATCCGGATTCAGAATCTCGACCTCAGCGTCCGGAATAATGTCGCCAGCAGTAATCGTCTTGGGGCCTTTTTCTTCTATCCGGATAAGCTTGCGCTCATTACCATCGTAGCGTAAGACCATTTGCTTTATGTTAAGTATCATTTCCGTGGTATCTTCGAGAATACCAGGAATAGTGGAGAATTCATGCAGCACTCCGTCAATCTTTATAGAGGTGACGGCAGCACCTGGTAAAGATGACAGGAGTACCCGCCGCAGTGAGTTCCCCAGCGTAGTTCCGTAGCCTCTTTCCAATGGCTCAATGATAAACTTAGCGTAGTTACTCTCTGGATCCTTTTCAATACATTCAATACGAGGCTTTTCCATCTCGAGCATAATTTCTTCCCCTCCTTCTTTATTAGAGGTTTATTGGAATTAGATATCTTATCTGGAATACAGTTCGATAATCAACTGCTCATTGACGGCTGTATCCACTTTATCTCTGGTCGGGAAGGCTAATACCCTACCTGTTAGATTATCTATATCAACTTCCAACCACTCCGGGGGGGTTTTATAAGCACCAGCTGCTTTTAATTCCTGGAATTTGGCAGAGTCGGCACTACCGGGGCGTGCTTGGATTGTATCGCCGACCACTACTAGCATTGACGGAATATTGGCCTTCTTTCCGTTTATAGTGAAATGATTATGGGTAACCAACTGGCGTGCTTCCTTACGGGAAGATGCCATTCCTAACCGATAAACTACATTATCAAGGCGTCTCTCCAATAAAATTAACAGGTTTTCACCAGCAATACCCTTTTGGCTTTCAGCTTTTCTGAAGTAGTTTCGGAACTGCTTTTCCAAAACTCCATAAATTCGCTTGGTCTTTTGTTTTTCTCTCAACTGAATACCATATTCACTGCTTTTCTGACGGCGTTTTTGCCCATGCTGACCAGGTACAAAAGCTCTCTTTTGTACTGCACATTTCTCCGAGTAACACCGGTCCCCTTTCAGGAACAGCTTTTCCCCTTCACGCCGGCATTGGCGACAGACTGCATCAGTATATCTTGCCACTTAACCTTTACCTCCTTAAACTCTTCTTCTTTTGGGCGGTCTACATCCGTTGTGAGGAATAGGGGTGACGTCTTTAATAACGCTGACTTCCAGCCCCGCCGCTTGCAATGATCTTATTGCCGCTTCTCTACCCGCTCCCGGCCCTTTTACGTAACATTCAACTTCCCGGAGACCATGCTCCATAGCAGCCCGGGCAGCGTTTTCGGCAGCCTGCTGGGCAGCATAGGGGGTGCTTTTACGGGAGCCTTTGAATCCAACCGTTCCGGCACTAGCCCAAGATATAGCGTTACCATGTTTATCAGTAATCGAAATGATAGTATTATTGAAAGTTGATTTAATATGGGCAATTCCTTCAGCGATATTCTTTTTTTCCCGTCTTTTTACCCTGACGGTTGCAGTTCTTCGTGCCACTCAATAATCCTCCTTTTTTTGGCTATTTCTTCTTGCCGCCAGCGGTACGCTTGGGTCCCTTACGTGTTCGGGCATTAGTCTTGGTATTTTGCCCCCTTACCGGTAAACCGCGACGATGACGCAAACCTCTATAACAACCTAAATCCATCAGTCGCTTGATGTTCATACTAACGTCTCTGCGCAGATCACCTTCGACCACATAGTTTTTGTCAATAATCGCCCTTATTTTGGCAACTTCTTCCTCGGTTAAATCTTTCACTCTGGTATCGGGATTTATACCTGCGGCTGCCAAAATCTTCTGAGAAGAAGCTTTCCCAATGCCTAATATATAGGTAAGGGATATTTCCACTCTTTTATCGCGGGGTAAATCAACGCCTGCTATTCTTGCCAAACTCTTCACATCCTTCTGGATTAATTTATTTTCTGCCTGAGCATGTGGTTAACCTTGAACTTGTTTATGTTTGGGATTTTCGCATATAATGGTTACTTTGCCTTTGCGCTTAATGATTTTACATTTATCACAGATTTTTTTAACTGATGCTCTTACCTTCACCGTATTTACCTCCTTTATTGCTGCTTGGCATCAATTCTACTTGAATCGATATGTTATCCGACCCCGGTTTAAGTCATAGGGTGAAAGTTCCACCATAACTCGGTCACCAGGCAATATCCTGATAAAGTTCATTCTCATTTTCCCTGAGATATGGGCAAGGACCTTATGGCCGTTTTCCATTTCTACCGTAAACATGGCGTTAGGTAATGGTTCCAGTACTTTTCCTTCTACCTCAATAACGTCATCTTTAGCCATTCTCCAGACCTCCTTCCCCGTGGTTTAAGCCTTTATCAATCAACTGTTTTATATTCTTCTTGATAACATGATTGGGAGGCTTTTCGCCTTTCCGTAAATATTCCAGGACCTCATTAGCCTTCATGGATGTCATTTGCACATGACAGATATTTTTTTTCTTGGGATTCTCCATTTTACGTAACTCGCCATCACATATGGAGAGGAAACGTTCGTTAATAACACCTATTACCACAAAAGCCTTGCCCATGTCCCGACCTGATTTTGATATGACCACTCTGCCAAGGATGTCAGTTTTAATAATCCTTCACCTCCTATATCAAGGTGAGAATTTCCGGACCCTGGTCGCCAACAACAATGGTATGCTCAAAATGAGCTGAGTATTTGCCGTCGATCGTAACCACCGTCCAATCATCCATTTTAGTAACGACACTGTAGGTTCCCATGTTAACCATGGGTTCTATGGCTAATGTCATTCCGGTCTGTAAAACCGGTCCTCTCTCGGCCTTACCGTAGTTGGGTATGGGAGGATCTTCGTGCATGTTACGTCCAATACCGTGTCCTACAAAGTCCCTTACTACTGAAAAACCAGCCTGTTCAACATGGGTCTGTATAGCATGGGACACGGCCCCCAGCCTATGGCCGGCCTGAGCTTGTTCTATCCCTTTCATCAGGGCTTCTTCTGTAACCAACATCAGTTGGCTTACCTCAGGTTTTACTTGGCCAACGGGCACTGTAATAGCTGCATCACCTGCAAAACCGTCTACCATTACCCCAAAATCTATACTGATAATGTCCCCCTCTTTAAGTTTTCTCCTGCCGGGAATACCATGGACCACTTCCTCATTTATCGATGCACATATGGCCCCCGGAAAAGGTCTGCTTCCTCGTGGATGGGGATAATTCTTGAACAACGCTATCGCATTTCTCTTTTTGGTCTCTTCTTCGGCTAACCGGTTTAACTGTCCCGTGGTAAGCCCGGGACTGATTGCTTCCCGGAGGATTTGGAGCACCTGAGCTACTACCTGCCCAGATTTCCTCATTTTCCTGACTTCACCGGGAGTCTTGATGTATATCATTCGAGTTTCTCCAATATGGCTTTAAGATCCCGGAAAACTTCCTGGGGATCTCTCTGGCCATCCAGAGTCACCAGGTTCCCCTGCTTAGCGTAATATTGCAGGAGGGGTTGAGTTTGATCCATATAGACTTTAATACGATTTTTCACTGTTTCCGCTTTGTCGTCACTACGTTGCACCAATTCGCCGCCGCATTGGTCACATTGGCCGGCAACCTTGGGCGCATTAAAAATCGTATTATAGACGGTTTTGCAGGAACTGCAGAATACCCGATTGACCATCCTGGCCGTCAGTATTTCCTCGGGCACAGAAATATCCAGGGCAATATCTACCTTTTTCCCGTGTCTGGCTAGAACCTGATCCAAGGCCTCTGCTTGTACGGTAGTGCGGGGAAATCCATCAAGCAAAAAACCAGTCTGACAATCAAGTGCACCTAATCTGTCTTCTACTATCCCAATTGTTACCTCATCCGGCACTAACTGCCCGGCATCCATGTATTTCTTGGCTTCCAAGCCCATCGGAGTACCATTTTGCACTGCTTCCCTGAACATATCACCAGTTGAAATGTGAGGGACTGGATAAGCCTTTTTAATAAACTCAGCTTGGGTTCCCTTGCCAGCACCGGGAGGACCCATCAGAATAATATTCATGAGATCATCTCCTATTTAACAAAGCCTTCGTAGCTTCTCAGCAATAAATGTGATTCAACCTGTTTCATGGTATCAAGGGCAACACCAACCAAAATCAACAGTGCAGTTCCTCCAAACCAGAGACTCTTTATTCCGGTTAAGGCTATAACTATGTTGGGCAGCACTGCGATAAGGGCCAGGAATATACCTCCAGCCATGGTAAGCCGGGACAGCACCTTATCGATATATTCCGCCGTAGGTCTTCCGGGCCTGATCCCGGGAACAAAACCGCCGTTCTTCTTGATATTGTCAGCAACATCCAAGGGATTGAAGATTATCGAAACATAAAAATAGGTGAAGAATAAAATCAGTAAACCGTAAAATATGTTGTATGCCCAACCGGTTGAACTGAAATAAGTATTGATGAACACATTAAAGGACGAAGTCTGGCTCATCCATGAACCGATAGTCGCCGGGAACATACATAACGACATGGCAAAGATAATCGGGATAACTCCAGCGCTGTTGACTTTCAGAGGCATATAAGTGCTTTGCCCCCCATATAGTCTACGACCGACTACCCGTTTGGCATACTGGATGGGTAGTCTTCTGGTACCTTCGTTCATTGCTACTACTGCGGTAATAACAACTAGTACAACCGCAATCAGGAGCAACCCTTGGAAATACCCCGCCATCCCGCTGGATATTTCTTGACCCACCCCACTGATTTGCGATGGAATCCGAGCAGCGATACCGCAGAAGATGATCAGTGATATCCCATTGCCAATTCCCCGCTCGGTAATCATTTCACCAATCCACATTAACATAGCGGTGCCAGCCGTTAGGGATATGGTTATTATCATATAAGAAACGAAGCCTGGATTGTTGATAGCTCCTGATTTTCCAAGCGCTACCGACATTCCTATCGCTTGTATCAAAGCCAATACTACGGTTCCATACCGTGTATACTGGGCTATTTTCTTTTTCCCTTCCTGCCCTTCTTTGTTCAATTCCTCTAGGTGTGGAACCACCACAGTCAATAGCTGCATAATGATGGATGCATTAATATACGGGGTAATGCTCATGGCGAATACGCTGAAGCGTTTGAAGGCCCCCCCGGATATTATATCAAAGAAACCGAACAACTGACCTTGTAACAATTGGGCAATCGCATCGGGATTAATACCTGGAACCGGTATATGGGCGCCGACACGAAATACCAGCAGCATTAACAGGGTAAAGAGTAGTTTGGTTCTTAAATCACCTATTTTCAGAGCTTGCTGAAATGAATTAAGCATTAAACCACCTCGAATTTGCCGCCTTGAGCCATAATCTTTTCTTCGGCCTGCCGGCTGCACTTCTGCACTTGAACAGTGAGTTTCTTCTCTAAGTTGCCGTCACCCAACAGCTTGACCCCGGCCTGTATTTTATTGACCAAGCCAGCATCACGCAGCGTGTCAACTGTTACTACGCTGCCGTCTTCAAAACAATTAAGATCCTTAACATTTACTATGGCATATTCTTTTTTGAAGATATTATTAAATCCCCTCTTGGGCAAACGCCTTTGTAAGGGCATCTGTCCGCCTTCGAATCCAGGTCTGATACTTCCGCCGGAACGAGCTTTTTGGCCTTTATGTCCACGGGTGGAAGTCTTTCCATGACCGGAACCAATGCCTCGGCCCACCCTCTTAATGCGTTTGTTTGCTCCGGGCGGAGATTGTAGTTCCTGAAGTTTCACTTTAAAACCTCCCTATGCTTGATCTAACTCTTCGACAAGGACCATATGTTTTACTTTATCAATCTGTCCCCTGATTTGCGGACTGTCTTCTTTGATAACTGAATGATTCAGTTTCCTTAACCCCAGACTTTTTATAGTCAAGCGCTGGGTTTGGGGATAACCAATAAAGCTTTTGGTCCAGGTTATTTTTAACTGCTTCGCCAAATGGTTTCCCTCCCTAGTTTAATATATCTTCTATAGTTTTTCCCCTTAGCTGAGCTACGTGGTCTGCCTTTTTCAGACTTTTTAAACCTTCCATGGTAGCCCGAACTACATTATTAGCATTAGATGTGCCGATACACTTGGTAAGAATGTCTTTCAGACCAGCTGCTTCCAAGACAGCTCTGACTGGGCCACCGGCAATAACCCCGGTACCTGCAGCCGCTGGTTTTAATAATACCTGCCCGGCACCAAACCTGCCAATAATCTGATGAGGTATTGTTCTACCGTCAATCAAGGGAATGTCGATCATGTTTCTCTTGGCGCTTTCAACTCCCTTGCGAATCGCCTCGGGAACTTCAGTGGCTTTCCCTTTGCCTGCTCCAACCCGTCCTTCGCCATCACCAACAACGACCAAAGCGCTGAAGCTAAATCTACGTCCACCTTTTACAACCTTGGCAACCCGGTTAATATTAACTACTGTCTCAATAAACTCCGGTGCTGCCTGTTCCTTTTCTATCATCATTTCCCTCCTATCCATCAGTAATTAAAAGACGAGACCGTTTTCACGGGCGGCATCTGCCAGGGCAGATACACAACCATGATATTTACGGCCATTCCGATCAAATACCACTGTGGTTATGCCTTTATCCTTGGCCTTTTGAGCTATGCTTCCACCAACCCGCTTGGCTGCTTCAACATTGCTGCCATTGCTTAGATCGGCCATATCTTTATCCAGAGTTGATGCAGCAACCAGGGTAACACCTTGTTCATCATCAATCAACTGGGCATAAATATGATTAAGGCTGCGGTAAATACACAGTCTGGGTGTTTCTGCTGTTCCCGCCAACTTAATACGTATTCTTTTATGTCTTCCCTGCCTGAGTTCTTTTCTGCTGGTTTTTTTGATCAACGCAGTCACTCCCTTCCTATTTATTTAGCGCCTGATTTACCAGCTTTACGCCTTACCACTTCGTTCTCATAGCGCAAGCCTTTACCTTTATAGGGTTCCGGTTTCCTAATGGCCCGGATGTCGGCGGCAGTGTTGCCTACCAGTTGCTTGTCGATGCCTTTTACCGTGATCTTGGTTAATGCCGGTACCTCAAACTCTATTCCCTGGGGAGGATCAATTTCTACCGGATGTGAAAAACCGATATTAAGGACCAACTTGCTACCCTGCATCTGAGCCCTATATCCAACCCCGACCATTTCTAATTTCTTTTCAAATCCTGTGGTAACTCCTGTTACCATGTTGGCCACCAATGCCCGGGCAAGACCATGCATAGCGCGGTGTCTCTTAACATCACTAGGCCTTGTAACCAGAAGCTCATTTTCTTGCTTCTCAATAGCAATATCCTCAGGAATAGACTGAGACAGAACTCCCTTAGGCCCCTTGACCGTGACAACACCGTTTTCTATAATGACTTCTACGCTCGCGGGTAGACTAATAGGTTTTCTACCTATTCTGGACACAGTTCACTCCTCCTTACAGCTACCATATATAACATATGACTTCTCCACCCAGACCTGCCTTGCGAGCGTTTTTGTCAGTCATTACCCCTTTCGAGGTAGAAACAACTGCAGTTCCCAGCCCAGCCAGAACCTTGGGTACTTCATCCTTTTTCACGTATACCTTCAGGCCCGGTTTACTGATTCTCTTTATGCCAGTAATAACTCTTTCTTTGTTCGGACCATATTTTAAATATATCCTTATTATCCCTTGCTTACCGTCCGCGATGAACTCATAGTCCTTAATATAGCCTTCATCTTTAAGGATTTCAGCCAGGGCCAATTTCATCTTGGAACTCGGTATCTCAACCGTCTGATGCATGACCATATTACCGTTTCTAATCCTGGTCAGGAAATCGGCTACGGGATCAGTAACGACCATGTCCTTAAACCTCCTTATTACAAGTTACCAGCTTGCCTTGGTAATCCCTGGTATTTCGCCCTTGTGGGCCATTTCTCTGAAGCAAACTCTGCACATTCCAAATTTCCGCATATAAGCTCTGGGTCTACCGCAGATCTTACAGCGGTTGTATTCCTGAACCCCATATTTCTGTGGGCGCTTCTGTTTAGCGATCAATGACTTCTTGGCCAATTTATGAACACCCCCTTATCTGAATGGCATTCCCATGCTCTTTAGTAATTCCCTGGCTTCTTCATCGGTTTTGGCGGTGGTTACGATGACTACCTCCAATCCTCTGATCTTGTCTATCTTGTCATACTCAATTTCGGGAAAAATCGTCTGTTCTTTAATACCCAGTGAATAATTGCCGCGCCCGTCAAAAGCCTGGGGCGACACTCCCCTGAAGTCACGTACCCGGGGGAGAACTATGTTTATTAACCGGTACAAGAAATCATACATCCGATCGCCCCGCAGGGTTACCTTGCAGCCAATCGGCATTCCCTCACGCAGCTTGAACCCAGCAATTGATTTCTTAGCCTTGGTGATGACTGGTTTCTGACCGGAAATAGCCATGAGGTCATTTACAGCTCCATCCATCGCTTTTGGATTTTGGATAGCCTCTCCAACCCCTACGTTTATAATGATCTTTTCTATTTTGGGTACCTGCATTATGTTCTTGTAAGCAAATCTCTCCATCAATTTAGGAGTAATTTCCTGTTTATACTGTTCCAACAACTTGGCCATTCTACAGTTGGCCTCCCTTCCTGGAGTTTTAATCTAAAACCTCACCGCACCGCTTACAAACCCTGGCTTTTTCTCCGTTGTCCAGAAGCTTACTCGCTCCCCGGGTAGGTTTGTTGCACTTGGTGCACAGCAGCATTACGTTGGAAGCATTGAGAGGCGTTTCTATCTGCAGAATGCCTCCCTGAGGTAGACTCCTGGTAGGTTTTTGGTGCTTCTTGGCCTTATTTATGCCCTCTACCACTACCCTGTTATCGGCCGGTATGACTCTTAATACCTTACCTTTTTTCCCGGAGTCCTTGCCAGCAATTACTGTAACCATATCACCTTTTTTAATATTCATCTTTCACACCTCCACCGACTAAAGGACTTCCGGAGCCAGAGAGACTATCTTCATGAAATTTCTGTCCCTCAGTTCTCTAGCCACAGGGCCAAAGATACGTGTGCCCTTGGGATTATTATTATCATCGATGATGACGGCCGCATTCTCTGAAAATGCTATATGGGAACCATCCGGACGTCTGATTTCCTTTCTGGTCCGAACCACTACGGCCTTGACCACATCACCCTTTTTAACTACTCCACCGGGAGTCGCTTCGTTGACACTGGCGACAATGACGTCCCCAACTGTGGCATATCTTCTGGTCGATCCACCCAGAACCTTGATACATAACACTTTCTTGGCTCCAGTGTTGTCGCCAACTTGTAAAACAGTTTCCTGTTGAATCACGGAATGAACCTCCCTTCAATTACCTTGACTATTCCAGAGTCTTGGCTTTTTGTACTATTTCTATCAGTTTCCATCTTTTATCCTTGCTTAAGGGGCGGGTCTCCATGATTTTGACCACATCGCCAGTTTTTGCTTCGTTGCTTTCGTCATGAGCTTTATATTTCTTATTCGTCTTTACGGTCTTTTTATAGAGAGGATGCTGTTTAACGGTTTCCACACTGACAGTAATGGTTTTATCCATCTTGTCACTGGTGACCGTTCCTATCATACTTTTGCGGTTGCTCTGGTTCTCAGCCACCGTTTAGACCTCCTTTTTATCAGTTACTTAACTCTGGAAATTTCCCGTTGTCTCAGAATCGTTTTACACCGCGCTATATTCTTACGGACATCTCTTATTCTCATGGGATTATCCAGTTGCCCGGTGGCAATTTGAAACCTGAGGTTGAACAACTCTTCTTTATAGTCAGAGACCTTTCTCACTAATTCTTCATCGGTTAGCTCTCTCATCTTATCAACTTTCACTAACCTCACCACCCATTTCTTCCCTTTTTACAAAGCTGCACTTGATTGGGAGTTTATTTGCAGCCAGGCGCATGGCTTCCCGGGCCACTTCCTCCGGTACTCCGGAGAGTTCAAACATGACCCGGCCTGGTTTCACAACCGCTACCCAATGTTCGGGAGATCCCTTGCCCTTACCCATGCGGGTCTCTGCTGGTTTAGCAGTAATAGGCCGGTCTGGAAATATTTTTATCCATAGCTGCCCGCCTCTTTTCACGTGACGATTGATCGCTATACGGGCTGCTTCAATCTGACGGTTAGTGACCCAAGCGGCCTCCAGGGCCTGTAAACCATATTCACCGTAGGTCACAGTATTACCCTTATGGGCTTTACCTTTCAGACTAGGACGATGTTGTTTTCTATACTTAGTTCTTTTCGGGGTAAGCATTATTGCTCTGCCTCCTCCACTGCTTTCTGCTTAGGTCTTTGTTTGGCTTCCGGCGCTACTTCGCCCCGGTTTATCCATACTTTAATGCCAATCTTCCCATAGGTGGTATTAGCTTCAGCAAAACCATAATCAATGTCAGCTCTCAAAGTATGCAGTGGCACTTTACCTTCAGCATACCATTCGGTTCTGGCTATTTCTGCTCCACCTAACCGTCCAGAGATGGCTATCTTTATCCCCAGACCACCAACTCGCATGGTTCTTTGCACAGTCTGTTTCATAGCCCGGCGGAAGGATATACGCTTTTCAAGCTGCTGGGCGACATTCTCGGCCACTATTTGGGCATCTAGTTCTGGACGCTTGATCTCTTGGATATTCACATTAACGTTTTTACCGGTTAATTGGCTTAATTGAACTTTTAGATTTTCTACCTCAGTTCCACCGCGGCCGATTACAATACCCGGTTTGGCGGTGTGAATGGTCACTCTGACACGGTTGCCGGTCCTCTGAATCTCCACCTTGGAAATCCCGGCGGTATAAAACCGCTCCTTGACCATTTTTCTCACCTTGACATCTTCGTGTAATAGATCAGAATAATCCTTATCGGCGTACCAATTGGAATCCCAACTTCTGATAACGCCCAGTCTAAATCCTTTTGGATGAACCTTTTGACCCACTATCTAACCTCCCTTTCCTTAAGAACTACCGTTATATGGCTTGTTCTGTGCCGTTTAACATCTGCTCTTCCATAAGCCCGGGGCTGCATCCGTTTTAAGGTCGGCCCCTCATCTATCATAATCTCGGATATATAGAGGGCATCGGAGTCCATATCGAAGTTGTGTTCAGCATTGGCTACAGCAGATTTAACGACCTTGTTAATCAAGGGTGCTGATTTCTTATTAGTGTATTTCAATATTCCTAGAGCTTCCTTTATGGCTTTGCCTCTAACCAAATCAGCTACCTGACGGGCCTTTAAGGGAGATACACGTATATAGCGAGCTACTGCTCTGGATTCCATTGATATCTCTCCTCCTTCCTATCTCGATCTACTGGATTTTTCGGACTTGCCAGCATGACTTCGGAAAGTCCGGGTAGGAGCAAATTCTCCTAATTTTAGCCCCACCATATCTTCAGTGATATAGACGGGTATATGCCTGCGCCCATCGTGAACAGCTATTGTGTGACCCAACATCTGGGGCATGATAGTCGAACGGCGGGACCAGGTTTTAATCACTTTGTTCTGGCCGGTTTCGTTCATATCTTCAATTTTCTTTAAAAGCTTTTCTTCACAATAAGGCCCTTTTTTTAATGACCTGCCCATTGAAAGACCTCCTTAGCTTTATGCACAATTTATCAATTTATTTTTTGTTTCTTTTTCTTACTATCATTTTGTCGGAAGGTTTTTTCTTACGGGTCCGGCCACCGATAGCAATCTTGCCCCACGGTGAGACTGGATACTGCCGTCCAATCGGGGCACGGCCTTCACCACCACCATGCGGGTGATCGACCGGATTCATTACTGATCCTCTAACCGTGGGCCTTATTCCCATCCAACGGGATCTACCCGCCTTGCCTATCTTTTGATTTTCATAATCCAGGTTACCAACCTGACCAAGCGTAGCCCGGCAGTTTATATGGACTAACCTGACCTCTCCGGATGGAAGCCGAACATGAGCGTAGGCACCTTCCTTAGCCATCAGCTGGGCGACTGCTCCGGCTGATCTTACCATCTGCCCGCCCTTACCAGGACGAAGTTCTATGTTATGGATCAAAGATCCTACCGGGATGTCCTTTAAAGCCAATGTATTACCAGTTTTGATATCTGCCTTGGGGCCTGATACTACCTTATCCCCGACCTTTAAATTATTGGGAGCCAGGATATAAGCTTTTGCACCATCAGCATAGTGCAATAACGCTATATTAGCGGAACGATTGGGATCATATTCTATGGCCGCAACCACCGCGGGAACATTATCTTTGATTCGCTTGAAGTCAACTATCCGGTACAGGCGCTTATGTCCCCCACCCCGGTGTCTCACCGTTAAACGCCCTTGAGCGTTTCTGCCGCCTTTGCTTTTCAGGGAAACGGTCAGGCTTTTCTCCGGTTCGGTCTTGGTAATCTCTTCAAAGCTCATCATAGTCATGTGTCTTCTACTTGGGGTTGTAGGCCTAAATTTCTTTATGCCCATTTACTTGCTCACTCCTTACAACACATCGAATACGGTTAATTACATACCTTCAAAAAGTTTGATTTTCTGACCGGGCTTCAGAACTATGATTGCTTTTTTGCGGTCAGAGGTACGTCCTTCAAACTTTCCCATACGTTTGGGCTTGCCTTTTACTACCATGGTGTTAACCTTATCGACCTTGACCTTGAAAATATTTTCAATCGCGTTCTTGATTTCGGTTTTGTTGGATTTTTTATCTACTATAAAGGTATATTTGTTATCTGCCAGCAGGTTCATCGATTTCTCGGTTACTACTGGTTTAATAATAATATCTCGGTAATCTCTCATCTTACGCAAATACCTCCTCTACTCTGGCAACTGCGTCCCTGGTCATGAGCAGAGTATCATATTTAAGGATGTCAAAAACGTTGATGAAGTCAGCTTTGAGTGATTTTACTCCGGGAATATTGCGAGCCGACTTATAGACATTTACATCCCCATCAGCAGTAACCACCAAAGTTTTTTCAGCTGCATTCAACAGATTGAGGGTTTCCACCATCAATTTGGTTTTGGGCTCCTCGAATGTAAGCAGGTCGACAACAATAATGTTGCTCTCCTGGGCTTTACTCGAAAGCGCTGATTTCATGGCTAGGCGTCTAACCTTACGGGGAAGTCTAAACGAATAATCTCTGGGCTTGGGCCCAAATACAATTCCTCCGCCTCTCCATATCGGATTGCGGGTACTGCCTACCCGGGCCCGACCAGTCCCTTTTTGTTTCCAAGGCTTTTTGCCTCCGCCTCTAACTTCTGCCCTGGTCTTGGTAGAAGCAGTTCCTTGCCTCTTGTTGGCCAGCTGCATCTTTACAAATTGCTGCATCACCGCTTCATTGGGCTTAATGCCAAAAACCTGATCATTTAAGTCTATCTCCCCGACCTGGGCGCCGCGCATATCATATACTGCAACTTTAGGCATCTTTTTTACCTCCTTCGTTCGAACTCCGATTATGCCTTAATTGAATTCTTAATAAGCACCAGACCTTTTCTAGGTCCAGGAATAGCACCCTTAATCAGGATGAGATTCCTTTCCGGATAGACTTTTACTATCTTCAGCCCTTGTATGGTAACCCGGTCTCCGCCAAAGTGTCCTGGCATCTTCCGGCCTCTGAATACCCGAGCCGGTCCCATGGCGCCCAGTGATCCTGGCCGGCGATGATACTTGGAACCGTGTCCCATGGATCCCCGTGCCATATTGTGTCTCTTAACTGCACCGGAAAAACCTTTGCCTTTTGAAGTGCCTACTACATCGACCACCTCTCCGGCCGAAAATATATCCGTTTTGATTTCAGTGCCAATTTCGTATTCGTCCACATTATTAACCTTAAACTCTTTGATGTGACGACAAGGTTTTAAACGAGCTTTAGTAAAGATACCCATCCTGGGTTTGTTGACTAATTTTTCCCGGATGGCCATAAAACCGACCTGGATTGCATTGTATCCGTCAGTCTCTGCCTTTTTCTTATGCAGAACAACATTGGGTTCTGCTTGCACCACCGTTACAGGGATCGCCTTGCCGGTATCATCAAATACCTGTGTCATACCTACTTTGATTCCCATAATTGACTTCTGGGCTTTCTCTGCCACCTTTACTACCTCCTAGTTGAGAATTCTCTGGCGAGCGGTTGAAAGTGAGAGGTCCAACATCGCCTCTTGTTCTTATCCGGATTTCTACCTTGAAGCCACGTATCTCACTGGCCTCGCAGTACCGGTCCCTCAGCTATAACTTGATCTCTATATCCACTCCTGAAGGCAGGTCCAGGTGCATTAGGGCATCAATTGCCCGGGGATTAGGATCGAGTATATCGATTAACCGTTTGTGGGTTCTCATCTCAAATTGTTCCCGTGAATCCTTGTTTACGTGGGGTGAGCGCAAAATGGTGTAAATCCTCTTTTCGGTAGGCAGCGGCACCGGACCCGATACGCTGGCACCATTCTTTCTGGCTGTCTCCACGATTTTTTGGGATGATTGATCAAGCAACTTATGGTCAAACGCTTTCAATCTAATTCTTACTTTTTGGCCATTCACTCTAGTTTAACCTCCTTAGAATGGGTCGATTTATTACACGCATCCTGGCGTTTCGCAGCTAAAGACGTTCCCATCCCTAGCTGCAGTAACGTCTTGGTAGATTCGCAGATTAGCTTTCGATGCTGGTAACAACCCCGGAACCTACCGTCCGGCCGCCTTCACGGATAGCAAATCTCAGTCCTTCTTCTATTGCTATCGGGGTGATCAGGCTGATCGCCATCTGAATGTTATCCCCGGGCATTA
>JAXDBN010000171.1:0-2749 GCA_034678805.1 Syntrophomonadaceae bacterium | reverse complement strand
CCATGGAAGCACAATTGCGAATCCTAGCCGGAGAACGGCGATTAGTCTTTGCTTTACAGCCCGGTTTAGAGTGCAAATTTAATGCGGACCAGATCAAACAGGTGGTACTTAACCTATTTCAAAATGCAGTCCAACATACCGATCCTGTCGAGGGTGAGATAAGAGTGTCGCTGCTCAAAGTCCATGAACGTATCCAATTAGCGATTCAGGATAACGGACCGGGAATAAGCCCGGAACATATTGCTCATATATTTGAACGATTTTACCGCAGTGATTCTTCCCGTACCCGCCGGGAAGGGGGAGCCGGACTGGGGTTATCCATCACTAAAGCCTTGGTGGAGGCTCATGGAGGTAGTATTAATGTTATCAGTAGGAGTGGTGAAGGGACTACCGTACAGGTGAAGTTGCCAGAAGCTTGATTTGGGCCAGCCTAGTTCACCCTGGGTTTTGGCTGCGACGAACCAGAGGATAGGCCCTGGCGATCTTTGGAATGCCAGATAATCCAGAGCACTAGGGCAGATACAGTAATGAACGCTGCTGTCATATGGACCGTATGAATAGCCTGTATGAAAGCAGTCGAATAATCCATCTCTTTTGGATGATGGCTGAAAACCAGATTAAATAGAAGCACTGATGCACTAATACCAAGTGAATAGGACAGGTTCCGATTAGTGGATATAAATCCGCCGCCGTAACCTGCTTTTTGTTTAGGCATTGATCCGAGAATGGCGCTGGTATTAGGCGATCCGAAGGTGCCCATACCAATCCCTAACACTATCATGGCGGCTGCAATATGGTAATGCGATGAATTAATCTGCAAAGTTGATAGCAGCATAAAAGCTCCGGTCAGCAATGCCAGTGAAAGGGTGATAATTCGCGGGGATCCAAATTTATCAGAGAGATGCCCGGCTACTGGGGCCGAAAAAGCCATGAAAATGGGGGCAGCGGTCATTAATAAACCTGAATGGACAGGGCTGTACCCCAAAACAGACTCTAGAAAAAACGGCAACAGAAAAAATACTGAGTTCTGCACACTATACACTATAAGCCCTATAAGATTGCCTATTATAAAAGTCCTAGTTTTAAAAAGGTCTAAATCCAGGAGCGGATCCAGGCTTTGTTTCTCCCACCAGCAAAAGACAAACAATAATATCCCGGCTATTATCAGCAGCACAAGATTGTGATATTCATTACCCGACATAGCTAGGATTAGAGATGAAATCCAGGCGGCCATGAGAGCGGCTCCGGTAACATCGTAACGGGTTTTTTTTACTGGAAAATGTTCAGCTGGCAAATACCTTATGCCAAGGTAAAAACCTATAATGCCAATCGGTACATTAATGAGAAATACCGCCGGCCAGCGCAAACTCCCCAGCAGCACTCCACCTAAGCCAGGCCCCAGCATATTACCCAACGCCACAATAGTCCCTGTCAAACCCAAAGCTTTTCCTCGTTCATCATCAGGAAATATATTGGATATAATGCCGATACCGGTAGCCATCATCATGCTGGCACCAATCCCCTGGAAAATGCGCATTATTATCAAAATCACCAGCTTGTCGGATAAGCTGCAGGCCAGGGAACCAAGCGCGAATATCAAAAATCCCCAGGTATAAATATGGTTACTACCGAGTCGGTCCCCCAAACGTCCAAAAAAGATTAAGGATGCAGTGATCACCAATAGATAAGCAATGGTTACCCATTGAACGTCTGCCATATCCACACCAAATTCTCTGGCAATGGTAGGATTGGCTATGTTTAAAATGCTGCTATCCAGGGTAGATATTAAGATCCCGAGGGCAACAACTAAAAAAACACGCCATTTTAGTTCGATTTTCAGCATATTGTCATATCTCCGTTAGATATTGCTGAATAAATTATAAAAGAAAGCACATTGGGCAGCTATATTTTTAATCTTTTACTGAATATTAGGCTGTGACGAATATTGCCGGTAACTAATAAAAATCCGCTCTTACTCTTGCGAGTGAGCGGTTTTGGCACCTTATACTGTATTGTAGTGAAGTTTAGCTCTGATTAAAAACGTGTATCATCACGTCACCCAAACAATGGGCTGCGTTTTCAGCTAAAGACAAAGGGATTGATTCTGTGCCTATTTCAAATAGTATGCCAGTAGGGTATAAATCCTGGTTATAATCACCTTTACCCATAAAAATTCCTCTCATTAATCCAGGATATAACGCATCAGCCTGGTCTTTTACTTCTTTTGCATAACTAAGATTAGTCTGCATGTTAGGATTAGAGCGGCCAATAACGATCATGATCTTAGACGTATCTACTCCATTAATCGCGGTAGTGTATGCCGAAGCTGGTGCCGAGTCGCGGTGAATATCAAGAGCTGCATCAGGTCGCTCCTTTAATAATTGGAACGCCGTCCGACGGGAACGATTATAAGCGTTGCGGTCATGGGGGTCGTGGGCTGCCACACTATGGGTAACACTCACGCCTGATTTTTGCAGGGAATCGGTCAATGCAGAGCCAACCGAATAAATATCACCGGCCGCGGGTTGGGAGGCTACTCCTGAAGTTGGGGTATATGATTCGTCTGTATGCGTATGGTATATCACTACATGCCGTGCTCCGGTAGCCTGGGTAACAATAGCTGGATCCAACAACGGTGAGCCAGCCACGTTTTGAGTAGTCTGTTCAGACGAAGATCCCTCAATCGGCGAGGCACTGGTTACAATATCCGCAATGGCGTTTTGTCCATCAACTTTTATTACAATATAAC
>JAXDBN010000170.1:0-4451 GCA_034678805.1 Syntrophomonadaceae bacterium | reverse complement strand
TCTGATTGAGATCCACAGTTCACCTGATGAGAACTCAATGCGAGAAAGATACGGCATAAAAAGATATAATCCAGACTGATGGCTTAGAACTCCGGAACGGTGGCTCATAAGTTCCGGAAGGGTGGCTTACCACTCTCCGGAACTATGGCTCCGTCCAACCGGAATAATCACAGTTATAGAATCTCCATAGAGTACCCCCGGTATAAAACCTCTTTCTCGGAACTTACCTGGGTGCCTATCAAAGGCTCGTAATGTTTGTTCCACGTTTATTCTCCTTTTCAATTAGCATATTTGTGTTTATAGTATTCTTCCAAAATAGCTGCCAAAATATGCCGTAAAAAGGGAAAGTATTCTCAGTCAGATTGATAGCCGAATACGACTATTATTGTATCACCCTTAGAACAGTTTCATGGGAAACCGATTCAGATGGAATAGGTTGGTTGTACGATGCCTTATTAAATGATTGCAGGTTATAGGTATTTATATCCGCTTTTTTGAGATATTCTTGAATTATTTTATAATTCGGATCAAATTTCTCGTAAAACATCACAATCAAGTCACCAGAGAATGCATTTTCAAGGGCAGCTTCCAGGGCGCTGCTTTCCGGTAGAATTATATTGATTGCTTCTACTTCTGCTCCCCCACTCACAGCTCCTCTGTAAATGATATTCGCTATCTCCCCAGGATTTCTACCCCGTAAGTCTTCATCTTCCTTTATATATAGCTGATCAAATGTTTTGCCGCAAAGTTGACCTACCTCATAGATAGCACGATTCAGGCGGTCACCTGGCATTCCGACAATCCCTACTAATCTGGAGCAGCCTATTTTATCTGCAAAGTCACATACACATTTATACCCGCTGAGATTATGTCCGTAATCAAGCAATACTTGAAAGTTGCCCATATTGAACATATTAAATCGACCCGCATTAGCAAGAGGATCAGGACGAAATGACATAAGCCCTAACCTAATAGTCTGATACGAAAGACCTAGAGCAAACAAACTAGCGGCAGAAGCGAGAGAATTTTCAATATTACATGTTATCTTCCCGGCAAAGGTTATCGGTATATCCTTGACATTGATGACTTCTGTCTTTTTATGATTACTATAATAGGTGAGTATATCATCCTCAATTGCAACTGCCTTGCCGCCGTCAGCTATGTGTTTATCCATAATATCGCAACTGCTTGACTTGCCAAACCATATGATATTACATTTTACTCTTGGAACTATTTCCTGGCTTCTCGGATCATCGGCATTTAATATTGCATAGCCATCAGTCTTTACTGATTCTACCACCAGAGATTTTACAAAAGCCATGTCGTGCAAATTATTTATTCCATCAATTCCAAGGTGATCATCACTTATATTGGTTATTACGCCAACATCGGCCAAATCGTAGCCCAGACCCGATCTTATAATGCCTCCGCGGGCGGTCTCTAAAACCAGTGCTTCGACTTCCTTATTATATAGAACAAGTTGGGCGCTGTTAGGGCCAGTATTATCTCCCTGAGCTATATATTCTTCCCCGATGTAAGTACCGCTGGAACAGGTCATTCCTACTTTTTGGCCGGCCAATGTGAGCGTATGGCGGATCAATCTGGTAACCGTGGTTTTCCCGTTAGTTCCAGTTATAGATACGACTGGGACGGAAATAATTCCGTCCGGGTACATGTAATTGAGGATATCAACGGCTACGTTTCTACCAGCACCCTCGGTAGGATAAAGATGCATTCGCAGTCCGGGTGCCGCATTGACTTCTATTACGGCACCATTTTTAGAAGTGATTAATTTAGCAATATTGTCCACAATTATGTCTATTCCGGCAACATCTAGCCCAACCGCATGTGCAGCTTTAACAGCTAATTCTTTATTTCGGGGATGAATATCACCAGTACAATCACGTGCACTTCCTCCGGTGCTGAGATTACCGTTTTCTCTCAAGAAAATTTTCTCACCCGGTTTAGGAATATCATCAATCCTTAATTCCGCCCGGGCTAGATATTCCATGGCTACATCGTCCAGAGCGATTTTGGTGAGAGATTTGGAGTGTCCAAAACCTCGTTCCGGCTTGTCATTTTCAATCGCAACCAGTTCGATTATCGAGTGTACACCATCACCCACAACTGAAGGAGGTTTACGTTCAGCCACGGCAACTACTTCATCACCTACTACTAATACCCGGTAATCCCGGCCCCGGATATACTTCTCCACCATAACTCCCCTGGAGTAGCTGCGAGCGAGATTGAAGGCTTTGATAAGCAATGTCTCATTATATATGTTGGAGCTAACCCCTTTGCCCTGATTAGAATCGTAGGGTTTTACCACTACCGGATAGCCTATTTGCTCAGCCAATACCAGGGCTGATTCTTCTGAATACACTACCCCTCCTGCAGCTACGGGGATGTTATTATCTCTAAGTAATTCTTTTGCAACCTGTTTGTTTTTGGCTATATCTACAGCAATACTACAGGTTGTGCCTGGCAAAGATGCCTGAATATATTTCATGGTTTTGCCATAACCCAATTGCAGTACACTATCATCCCCAATACGCCGCACTGGTATATTACGACGCCTGGCTTCGTTGAAAATCGACCTGGTACTTGGCCCCAGATATGATTCGGAGGCAAGTTCGTCAAGCTGGTCCATGATTTCTTCTAATACAAACCCCTGTTCATTTACCAGGGCCATTACAATTTCGGCCGCACAGTAACCAAATTCGCGGGCACAAGCTTCATTCATGTACTCAAATAGAATACAGTAAAGGTTGGGTTCCTCAACTACTCTGGTTTTGCCAAAACGAACGTCGTAGCCAAGCATTGACTGCAATTCAAGGGCCAGATGTTCGGTAACATGAGACAACAGAGTACCCTCTTGCAGTCTCTCGACAAATCCTCCTTCGTATCCGGGTGAACAGTAATGTGTTTTTAATCCGGGGAATCTTGCCAATAAACGTTCATTGAATCCAATTATCTCACTGGTAGTGGTCTCAGCAAGATTGCCCAAATCGACCATCATTTTTATAACTGGTTTATGGCTATAAATATTTCTTCCGTTATATTGGCGCATACTGACTACTTCCATTATTACTTATCCTCCAAAATCATTGGAACTAATGAAGTGTTATGACTTCTCTATTTTTCATGTCAAATCCGTAACCCTTGGATAAGAAGTGAATATTGGCATTGGTTATAGTAAGAATTTCATCAGGTGCCAGTTCGGAGACATTGGTATTTTTTATTGACCTGCCGTCTATGATGGTGACTGCATTATCTCCCAGTACCTCAAAATATTCCTCAGGATAAACCTTAACCGCAGTATTCTCGTCTATACCTATCCCAAGTATTCCAGGGTTTTCGGCTATTCCACATAGCAAACGCCCTAGACGGCCTCGTTGATCGAAATGCTGGTCAATAATTACTCCCTCCAGAAGGCTCAACCCTGGCGCCATTTTTAAGGTGCATTTCCGAGCCGCGTCGTTATCCTTCCCCTCAACTATCATGGTGCTGCTCATCACCGAGGCCCCGGCACTGGTGCCGAATACTGAGACTCCATTGTTAAAGAGGTAATGTAATTCGTCGAACATTTTTGTTCCACCTAAGATACAGGTTATTCTTAATTGATCGCCGCCCGTAAAAAAGAAACCATCTAAATCTCTCATAATGCGCACGTTTTCTTCCGAATTGGCTTCATCACGGGTATTTATGTTAAGTATTTCAACACTACTGATCCCTAGACGGGAAAAAACTTCACTGTAGACATGCCCCGATTCTTCAGGATGTTTTGTAGCTGTAGTGATAATTCCCAGGCGGCCATCCGCCCCACCTATAGTCCTTACCACCTCTTCCAGGATACTAGGTTCCCGGTATTTGTCTTCAGCACCGCCGATTATAACCAGACTCCCTTTTCTAGTACCCATTCTTACACCTCGCTCCATCTAATTTTCATATTTGCCTTTTGTTATGGCTTTCCCATCCTTAACGACTAACTTTCCTTTGGCCAAAACGTTGTTAATACTGAAGTCGTTCTTACGACAGATCATAATGTCGGCGTCCGAACCCGGCGCTAAACATCCCTTTTGCGGATATATTTTAAGAATTCGGGAGGGGTTTATAGTAACAGTTTTGATGACTGTTGTGAAATCGAGCTGGTTTTCTAAGAGGCTGCTGCGCAGGTCTTCCCATAACTGAGTGATTTTACTGACTCCACTGACCGTAGGGGCACTGCCATTGGCATCCGAAGATACGGTTATTTTATCAATGTTAAAATTAAGACTGATTATTCTGTCTAGAGCTTCAGCTACACTATAGCCTTTAGTTTCACCGGCGGTCAGATCTATTTGTCCGCCTCTGTGCAAAAACTCAAGACCTTGCTCAAATAAATGAGGATTACGATTGATATGGGTTGGAATAAATATTTCCAACGGGAAATCAGATTCGTTTATCAATCT
>JAXDBN010000169.1:0-8247 GCA_034678805.1 Syntrophomonadaceae bacterium | reverse complement strand
TTTATTAGCCATGTGAACCCTCGTACATCTGAAAGGATGTGCGTTAAATAGGATATACAAGGGCCTCTTCATAATGAAGAGGCCCTTGTATATCAATAAAACAACCACATTGTTGTGGATTTACATGTCTAATGACTCAATGATTGATAAAATTTAACGATTTGCCGAGGATGTTTGTCAGGGGTGTGCATTTTCCTGGAGGGGTGTGCATCAGTTCTCTTGATCATTCCCCAGCTACCATTCTGCCGGTGTAATTGAAGAAGATGCGCTGATTCGCACACGAAAATATGTCCATAATCTCACATACTAATATTATTTAACTTCAATCAGATGATTGGTTAGTTTCTTAACCCTGCCGATAACTGCGTAAGGTGTTCGGTTGACCTTACCCAGTTCCTCCAAAATCTTACCAGAAAGCGCTTCAGGAACAGCGATAAGCAATCCCCCAGAGGTTTGAGGATCATAGAGGATATCTTCCATTCCCTGATTTAACTGTTTCTTAATAATAACCTTGTTTTTGAGATATTCCCTGTTACGATAGGCTCCCCCCGGAATTATGCCCATCCTAGCAAAATCAATACTCTCTTCTATAACCGGTATGCTTTCAGAGTCGATTTCCAAAGTCACTCCACTAGCTTCAGCCATTTCTGCGGCGTGTCCAAGAAATCCAAATCCTGTTATATCGGTACACCCTGATACTCCAACTTTTAACATGGCCTGGCAGGCGTCTTTATTCAAGTAAGACATAACCTCCACATTCTTTTGGTACGCTCCCTGAGAAGCCAAATCCCCTTTGACCGCAGTATTGAGTATGCCGATTCCCAACGGCTTGGTGAGAATAAGCACATCTCCAACTCGAGCGCCGGCATTACTAACAACCTTTTCAGGATGCACCAAACCCATTACGGACAAACCGTATTTGGGTTCATTGTCTTCCACGGTATGCCCACCAACTAAAAGTGCTCCAGCTTCCTTAACCTTTTCTGCTCCCCCTCTTAGAATTTCCCCGAGGATTTCTATCGATAGACATGATGGGAAACAGGCGATATTAAGTGCTGCCACTGGTGTTCCACCCATGGCATAAATATCACTTAACGCGTTGGCTGCAGCGATCTGCCCAAAAGTAAAGGGATCGTCCACCACTGGAGTGAAAAAATCCAAGGTAAGGATAATAGCCTGTTCATTGTTGATCCTATACACGGCTGCATCATCGGAAGTTCCTAGGTCAATCAGTAAGTTTTCATCACTAAACTTCGGTAAATAGCACAGAACCTGTGCCAGCGCTTGCGGGCTTAACTTAGCTGCTCAACCGGCGCTCGTGGTCATTTGGGTAAGTCTATATTCCTTTTCCATAACCGTCTCACCTCCACGAAGCCCGCCTTGTTGCTTTATATCACCAGTATTTTGTCTGCATTGAGCATAATCTCAGTTGCATTATACATGTTGGTAACCTCGCCAACCTGAAGCTTTTCTGTTAACGAAAAATAATCCAGGCAGGTTCCGCAGCATAATATCTGTACTCCTTGACGCTCCAGATCGCGCAAGTATTCTAAGGCTGGGGATCCATCTACACTTAAATAGACGCCGCCATTCATGAATATGATTTGACTAATCTGCGAAGCTGATTCGGTTAATGTATAAAGAAAACTCTTCATTAAGGCAGCCCCCAATTCATCGCTGCCCTCGCCTAAATATTGTGATTTGATCAAGACCACGGTATTTCGGGCGGAAACTTGGGCTGCATTTACCACCTCTGATTCTTTTAACATGTGGATATGGTGTTCCGAACCCAATTCCTCAACCGTAAAGCTATAACCTTGGCTTTTAGCCAGTTTGCATACATTTTCCAGCGAGGTAGGATTATCCACCAGGGTTATGATTTCATCACCGCAGTTTTCATCCATGACCCGTTTAGTCAGAATAACGGGCTGCGGGCAAGAAAGCCCCCGGGCGTCGACTGTTCTACCCAAACTTATCACCCTTCCGTTGTAATATCCAATTTCTCTAATTTCGCTAGTATTTGAGTCAATTCCAGCGAATAAGTCCTGGCGACGTCTTCCAATGAGTCAAACAGGTTGTTGCATAGCAAGCAACAGCCCGCTTCTCCATCGTACTGTCGGATGATTTCTTCCGAGCACGGGTTTGTCTCTACAATCTCTAATAAACTCATTTTGGCGGTTATTGCAGTCACTTTTGCTCCTCCGTTTATTTGATCAGCACAACGTTTATGGCTTTGATCAGAGCGGTGGCTTTGTTTCCCACTTTGAAACCAGCTTCTTTAAGCGAGTCCGTTGTCATCACTGAGGTAATCTGGCTCTCTCCTGCTTGAATAACTACCTCTGACATAATGTCACCTTCTTTAATTTCGAGGATTGTTCCTGTTAATTTGTTTCTAACTCCTGCTTTCATTCCCTTAACCTCCCTACTTATAAAGAATCTCACCGTATTTCATAATCTATTCCAACTGTTCTGAGCTTTGATATTATGCCGTTAAATTTCTTAGATGAAGACGTATGACAGACTTGGCATCTAAATATTACGACTCAGAAAATTCACGCTTGTTCAGCCAGGCGGTTGATAGCCACATTGGCGTTATCGGATTCTTGGGCTTGTCGCCTTCATAATCAAGTGCTGCGATATTGCCATTTTTTCCTCAGCAGAGACACAATCTTGAGAATCTGAATGTTGTTTTCCGCAATGACTTGATTAATCAGCGGCAGATCGACTTCATCCACGATCAAGGAAATACCGCAGCTCGTACTGGCCTCTCGCGGTGTCGGAGAAATCCTGGTTTTGATTTCTAACTTGTCCAGTTCTCTCTTTAGATGCAAACCCTCATGATGATTGGGGAACAGTACATACCAGACATAACCACTACTATCCAGTTGAAAAACCTACTTTCTCAGCATCTCCAGAAAAGCTTCTACTCTGGTACGGAGTTGTTCAAAATCCTGCTCGCTGTAATCAGTTTCAATGTGCATAAACGGCAGATTACTTTCATTCATAGATTGTTTGACCAGGTGACTCTCAGTAGAGTACAGGTTGCAGAACTGCAGATTGGTATCAATGATTCCGTCCACCTTGTATTCATCGGCCAGGCGGATGATATCTTCAACTCTGGCGGAGTTCGGAGTGAAACAAGCACAGTTGGTCTTCATATATCTCTCGGCCAGCGCCCTGATCTGTTCCTCTAGCGTACTTGCTGACTCATCGACCAGGTTTTCGAAATAGCGGGTGCCGGTACAAGATTCTTCCACAACAACTGCCGCGCCAAGACTCTCTATAATATGATGTAACTTCCAATTGGGTATGGCCATAGGAGTACCACTTACCATTATACGCACGGCGTTATCAGGGAAAACTCCAAATCCATTCTCGATGCGTTGCTCCAATTCATCAGCTAAACTATTCGCCATCTGGGCTGCCCGCGCGGGATCATCGTAGAAGTTAATCTGGGTAACCAGGAGAGCGTCTTTGCCGCTGATGGGCACCGGTGAAGCTTTTCTGGCATTGTAAACTCGCTGTAAAGCCCTGCGCTTATTGTTTATTAGTTTAATGGCTTCTCCCAGCGATTCAGCGGTAATCTTGTTGCCGGTAACCTTTTCTACTATTGCGATGAAATCCCTGATTTCAGCTTCAAACGCGTCAATATCGCGCTCTCGTTTCATCTGCGGAATATCAATGATGTGCATAGGCACCTCACCTGCCAGTATCTCCCAGGCTTTCTTTTTTCCATCACAGGTATTTTCAGCCACATACATGTCGGGAATTAGAAAGAAGGGACAGGTTTTATCCAGCCTCGCCCCTACGGAAGCTTTGATAAGCGGACAGGTATTGGCTGGCAATACTTTTTCTCCGCCGGATACCCAGAACTGTGATCCGCCGCAAAGCCCTGCTGCAATTCCGCCAGCCGCAAAGACCACCTCATCCGGGACATATACGCAGAAAGTTCCGAACACCTTACCGCCCTCTTTTTGATGCTGAAGCATCTCTGCCGGCCTGACTCCGTGAATTTCGGATACCACAAAATCGTAGAAGTCCATGCCCTTTGGGCGGTCTTGCTGAGCAAGGTAAATGCCTCCAAAGGCTTCAGGTAAAACCTCGCAAAGAACGTCATGTTTCTCCAGATCCATTCCCAGATCAGCCCACATTTCCCGGTAATCAGCCATTAATAATTCCTCCTCTTTAATATTCATATTACTTACTGAAAACAAATTGCCCGTCGTAGCAGTCTTCTACCCAGCCCCTTTCTAACGGTTTTCCAATGCTAATAAAGCAGCCCCCAGAGCACCGGTATACTGGCAAGCCTCGGGCACAATAATTCTGGTTCCGAGTTCTTCTTCAAGCGCTCGCTTGACTCCCGGGTTGATCGCCACTCCACCGGTGAAAGCTACCTGTTCTCGGATCCCCATACGTCGGGCCATAGCTGCTACTCGTTTGCCTACCGATTGGTGCAGCCCGGCAATAATTCCACCTTTCGGATTACCACGCGCCAGCGAACCAATTATTTCCGATTCAGCAAAAACCGTACACATACTGCTAATCATCTGCATTTCGCCCGGCTCCTCAGCATCTCCCAGTTCACTGACGTCTAATCCCAGGGCGGTCGCCATAACCTGCAGGAAGCGTCCAGTTCCGGCAGCGCATTTATCATTCATGGCGAAATCCAAGACCTGCCCTTTTTCGCCGATACGGATAACCTTACTGTCCTGTCCGCCTATATCAATGATGGTGCGGACCTCAGGATAGAGTTCGGCTATACCCCGTGCGTGGCACTTAATCTCGGTGATTGTTTTATCGGCCTGCTCAAAGGCTACCCGGCCATAACCAGTGACATAAATTCGTTCTACTTGATCTCGCTCTATTCGTGAAGCATCAAGGAGTTGGTCGATTATCGTCTGTCCTGCCTCACGGGGACTCCATCCAGTAGGAATGATGGTCCGGTGATGGTGACCGCTGCTGATGATATAACCTTTAGCAGCCACCGAACCTATATCTATACCCATTACGATCATATTTCTACCATCTCCAGCATTGCTTCGATGCGGACTTTAAGACTTTCCAAATCCGAATTGGAGTAGTCACTTTCAAGGTGCAGATAGGGAAGTCCCTTGGACTTTACCAGTTTGCCTACTTCGAAGGCTTCAATATTATAAGTGTGGCAAGCCTGCCAGGTAAGATCGATGACTGCATCCGCCTGGAAATCATCGAGCATGCTGTCTAACAGCTCCATCCGGTAGGGATTTGGACTCATACAGGAGCAGGGGATGGCCATGTAGGTTTTGGCCAGTTCCACTATAGGATCCGTTCCCTGGATGTCAGTCTGCAGTTCCAGGGTTTTGTAGCCGGAGCAGTTTTCCATGGCCACGATATTGGCTCCCAGTTCCTCGGTCAACCGGATAACCTTTTCCGTACCCAAACCCACCGGACAGCCGGTCAGCAGCACCCGCGGCGCTTTAGTCTTCCCGTTTTTAGGCTGATTTGCAGCCTCTCGGACCAGTCCGTTCAGGTTGTCAACCATCTCCCCTTTATTGCTGCTAAAACTGCGTGACCAGGCAGCAGTAAGCATATCCATCCCGCTTAGGGGTGGCGGGTCAGCCCGGTTAAGGTCGAACATAGCTTTGATTGCCTTTTTTTCCTTGTTGATCATATCTGCCGCCGCCCATATATCTTGGTCACTGATGGTAACCTGCAGCTCTTGTTCCAAGCGGCTTCTCAAACACCGAATTTCTTCCACCCACAGATCAAATGATGCCTTGGTGTTGCTAAGGTGGGGGAGTTGCATAACATGAACCGGTTTCAGATCCCGCATGATTTCGAACATTTTCTTTTTACCGTCGCAGGTAGTCTCGCCGATGATTAAGTCGGAAAAATGGAAGAACGGGCAGGTATCCGAGACTGCAAATCCATAAGAGGACTTAACCAAGGGGCATAAATTTCGTGGCAAGGTTTCCTCCGCAACCGCAATCGGGGTCTCACTCATTCCGCAAAGCCCCACGGGAATTGCTCCAGCTGCCAGAATCAGTTCCTGCGGGCAGTACGTGCAATAAATACCGACCACTTTGAGGCCATTGTCCTTAGCCTCTTTTATACGCATCAGGTTCACTTCCCTGGCGCTGGCAAAACCTTCCATGAATTGGTCTAACATAAAACTGACTTCCCCCTTCTGCAGACGCGGTCTGCGGTACTGCTATGTTATCTCTATTTTTTATCCATCCTCAAAGCGCTGCTTCCCATACTCCGTTCGTCCGCCAAATGGACACACCGCAATACACATCCCGCAAACACTTCGCTCAATTTCAAGTCCCCACTCCTTTTTACGATTCTCCATAAAGGCGAAGCACTTGGCAGGATCCATTCTCTCACAGTCAGCTTCGCTTTCATTAAATTCGCGTCCCTTTATCGCCCCGGCAGGGCAAGCCAACTGGCATATTTGACAATTGTGGCAAGCCGATTCCATAGGTTGCCCGGTTTTCAGAGGAGCATCGGTAAGAATGGATGCTAGTCTGACTCTTGGTCCTTCATGCGTAGTAAGGAATAGACCATTCTTGCCTATCCACCCCAATCCAGCTGCTCTCGCTACTAACTTATGAGATACAAGTGCAGCCAAACGTTCCTGATATACACCGTAGGAAGCCGGGACCGGATAAGCCCTCCAGCCACTGCGCTCTAAATAATTAGCCATTTTCGCGGTGCCGGTATCCTGTAGATAGTCGATTGCATAATAGTTGTAATTATGAAAAGATAATATTTTGTCACGCTCTTGCTCCTCGATGTTATCGACAACTGCATTCGAAAGCCTAATGACCAGTGAGACTGCCCTGGGAAATTGTTTGATAAAGGGACCGCAAAAACTGTTCAAGTAGGTGTGAAAGGATGTCAGGTCGGCAAATCCACAATAATCCCAACCATGGGCAAGAGCCATATCTGTTAATCTTTTTTCTAAATGCATTATACTTTCCTCAATGCCAGTATTTTCGGCAAAGACGCTCAAAGTCTAAAAGAGTCGGCCATTTGCACAACAGCCGACTCTTTCGGTTACCCAAATTAATGCCAAGTTTCGTATTCCTTTATGTTCTCCTTGGTGACTACCGCCAAGGGACTGTTCACCTGTTTGGGAACTTCCATGCCCTGAATTGTTTTCAACGCCAAAATAATGCCCGCTTTGGCATAGGCGTCCATAGAATAGGCGATGCTTCCGTCCAATTTACCAATCTTGATTGCTTCTTTAGCCTCATTAGTAAAATCTACCCCAAAAACAAACCTGCCTTCCCGCTTACCAGCGGCAGCTAGCGCGTCAGTTGCTGCTAAGGCCATTACGTCATTACAGCAAAAGATCCCTTTTATATCAGGATTTGACTGCAGTAGGTTGGTGGTTATATTATAGGCGGTATTTCTATCCCAATTAGCCGGCTGGATGGAAACTAGATTAATCCCCGGAGTGCTTTCAAATACCTTTTTAGCCCCGGTGGTTCTACCTTCACTCTGTCCTGCTCCCGGTATTCCTTGGATAATAGCTACTTTCCCACCCTCTTTGCCAATTTTGTCAACAATGTACTGGGCGGCCTTTTCGCCTTGCTCTTCAAAATTCACTGTGATGCGGCCATCCAAATGACCGCCTGCTTGGGTAAGCGAATCCACATTAATGCCAGGCCCCAAGTTAACCACTTTAATCCCCTTATTATTGGCGGCTACTACACCAGGTACCAGATTGAAGGGCTCGATGGGAGAGACAATCAGACCCTTGTAGTCCTTGGCAACCATAGCTTGCAAGGTTTCCAATTGAGATTTGGTGTCATTTTCGGTAGGTGCCGCCATAACTTCAACCGTAACACCCAATTCCTTGGCTGCCCGCTCATAAGAATCTTTGAGTGAAACCCAATAAGGATTGGCCAGCGTGATTACCAATATGCCGATTTTCTCGCCCTGCTGAAGTTTAGGCAGGGGCTGCAACTGATCCATCAATATTTTTTCATTTTCCGCCACCTTGGCATCAGAGACAGGAGCGTTAGTGGTGGGAGCTGGAGTTTGCGCCTCGTTGGTCGTCTTGCTCCCACATCCCACTATGGACAACAAAAAGGCACCTAATAAGAATAATGCAATTATTTTTTTACTACGTTTCATCCTAATCCTCCTTCATCATATTTCCGTGTCCCGGGGCATTTCTGAGCCGCAACTCAGAAATGACAATAGCCACCAAGATTATTAGACCAATGGTAAGCTGCTGATAATAAGATGGTATGTTTA
>JAXDBN010000168.1:0-2534 GCA_034678805.1 Syntrophomonadaceae bacterium | reverse complement strand
GCCGAACAGTAATCGATGAGAACCTGGCTAATGCTGCTATGATGATGCAGGAATTCTCGCATATTTATGAAGGCACCGCTTTTGGTGGCAAAACCGGAGCGGGCATTGCTGAATTTGACTGTGCCGGATATGACCATGCGGTGAGGTTTAAAGCCGATGCCGCTGCCGCTATCGCGAGAGTTACCTTTGAAATTATCAGGCATGGTCAGGGGGCTGATCTCTTGGTCGAACTGCGGGACGGCTTCAATCCGGATGGTTCAACGCTGGGTTCGTTGCTCCGGTACATGGTGCTTCCAAAGGAATTTATGCCAACGGCCAAAACCACCTTCAGTATTCCCATAGATATATCTGACCTGGTTAACGGGGCTTATTACTGGCTGATTATTAAAAAAGCCGGGGATGACGACAACCATTTCCACCTGCATGGGGAAACCATGCAAGACTCCTTATATCCTACATACAAAAGAGCGGGAAACAGCGGAGCCTGGACAGCGGAGAACGCCATCCACTTTGGGGTATATAACGGAGAAACGGGCAACCTTTTGCATGGCATCTATGGCTACAACGCCGTCACCTGGCTTATATGGGACGGCGATCTAATTGCCAAAGCCTATCGCTACCTGCCCCCTGCTTCCGGTTTTTCCGGCGGGGTCAGGCAGATCAAGACCTACCAATGGTCAGGCGAGATATTAAAGCGGGGGGTGGTGTAATGTTTGGCTCAGAAGAGATCCTGGCTTTTATTCGCAGGCAGGTCGGAGTCAGGACCGATACTGATGATCCGGTGGGGAGTCTGCATGCCAAAATCGGCAACCTAAAGGAAGTTATGCAAAATTATATAAAGAACTACACCATCATGCAATTAAGCACTATATCGTCAAACACCAGCAGCTGGAGCAGCACTGAACAAAGTGTAACCATTACCTACAACGGCGTAGGCATATTGCAAAACATATATATACAAGCCAGTGGTTCGTCATCCTGGACCAGCAACTGCCGAGCCACACTGTCTGTTGACGGGACGGCTATGCCTGCCTTTGGCTCTGCTAACGGCAGTGTAACCTGGGGAGTATCCAATGTCTGCCTTTTCTCAGATTCAGCAGGAAAACTCAATGTAATCAGCAGCCGAGCCAATTTAGGCATCCCCTTTCGTTCTTCCCTATCTGTAACTATCTATTTTTCTGTTCCTAGCGGGGGCGGTGGGTCTATGGTAGGCAATCTGGAAATCTACAGGTATTAACGAAGGGAGGCAGGATCTTAATGTTTTTGGTATATAGCAAGAACGACGGTTTAGTAGTGCAAGCATCTGAGACCGAACCAGTACTGGCTCCGGGACAGGACTGTGTTTTTGCTCATGACCCTGAACTTAATTTATCCAATTATGAAGCTATTCGGGTTATAGCCAAAGAAGGCTGTCATTTGGAGCTAAAGCCTACTGCCGAATGGCTGGCCAGAGTAAACGGCAGCAGTAATATCACGCTGGATGAAAAACTTGCCAGGTTGGAACATTACAACCTGGTACTGATGGAGGCCGTAGCCAAACTTTCGGAAGCAACTCCCGGCACGATCAGCCCGGATTTGATGGCTGAATTGGTGCTGGCGGGAAGGAGAACGATTGATCAAGTGCCGGCTGACATACAAAAGGAAGTGTCAGGCAGGATTACATCAGCTAGCGAATTATAGGCAGCTTAAGTTTTTTTTACAATGGGTCTTGGGGCTCTTTTTTTATTGCCGATTTTAAGGAGGACGAATTAATGAAAAGCTCAATTCAAATCGCCTTTACCGCTATCGGCGGCTGGCTAGGCTGGGCCTTGGGAGGCTGGGACGGCTTTTTATACGCATTGATTACCTTTGTGGTTATCGATTACCTGACCGGCGTCATGTTGGCCATACTGGAAAAGCGCCTGTCCAGCGAGGTCGGGGCCAGGGGCATCTTTAAGAAGGTGCTGATTTTTGCCCTGGTGGCGGTGGGGCACATTATCGACACCCAGGTTATATCAAACGGCAGTGCTGTCCGTACCGCGGTCATCTTCTTCTATTTATCCAACGAAGGAATCAGTATTCTGGAAAACGCAGCCAAGATCGGCCTGCCTATTCCGGAGAAACTCAAGCTGGTTTTGGACCAGCTGAATAAGGAGGAAAAGATTAATGGCTAGATTATGTTTTGACTACGGACATGGCGACAGTGACCCGGGAGCCGTATATATGGGGAGAAAAGAATCAGATGATGTCTTGGCCGTAGGCCGAGAAGCAGCCAGGATACTAAGACGTCATGGGGTAGTCGTGGATGAAACCAGGACGTCTGATGTTAGCTTAAGCCTGAAGGCCAGATGTGATTTTGAAAACCGTGGTGCCTACGACTACTTCATATCCTTTCACCGTAATGCTTTTAAACCGGAGGCGGCTGCCGGTGTGGAAACTTACACTTATTTGAATCCGGGAGCCACGTAAAAGGGGCTGGCCTAAAAAATACAAAGCGCCCTGGTAGAGGTTGGCTTTGCCAACCGGGGGGTTAAAGAAGCCAACTTTCATGTGTT
>JAXDBN010000167.1:0-4616 GCA_034678805.1 Syntrophomonadaceae bacterium | reverse complement strand
GGGTATGAACCGTATGCTCTAGCCAGCTGAGCTACGCCGCCAGATGGAGCCCTTAACCGGACTTGAACCGGTGACCTCATCCTTACCAAGGATGCGCTCTGCCGACTGAGCTATAAGGGCAGTTGTTGGGTCGATCCTAAAAGGATTTTCCCAGTAAACTATGAGTTGCTGCCCCCTTGCATCCTTAGGTGTCTCTAATGTTTCTAGATTAAATCCAATGCTATGGGGACTACTATTCTTAATTCCCTATGGGAAGAATGATTATGGTTGCGGGAGCCGGACTTGAACCGACAACCTTCGGGTTATGAGCCCGACGAGCTACCAACTGCTCCATCCCGCGTCAAGTATGGTGGAGGGGGAAGGATTCGAACCTTCGAAAGCGTCGCTAACAGATTTACAGTCTGCCCCCTTTAGCCTCTTGGGTACCCCTCCGGGTTAAACGAGTTCACCAAGGGACCATATACCTGATAGTATTAAAAACATCCCATGTCAACTCAGCGAATTATATTTTATCGTCAATAGCATGCAAAGTCAAGATTATTGTAAAAATAACGTCGACTTAATCATCCGGGTTATATAGGGACTAATTCACCGTATATTCAGAATCCTTGATTTGGGTGCAGCCATAATACCTAACATCTTACTATTACTATATCCCGTTCTTATTTCCTAACCTGTCACAATCGGACCCATCCTTATCACCTGCCAGTGCTTATTCGCTATCAGCAACAGCATTAGAAACATCCCCAAGTTTGATCCAGTAAATAAAGCACACACAATCGCAGTTACCGACCCTGCCACCGTGGCCTTATCGACGTCTTTGCTAAATAACCACAAATAAGCAACTATCCAACCTAATCCGAACATCAATAAGACATGCATCTCTGTCAGTGCCAGCAATCCGCCCAGCGCAGTCGCTAAGCCTTTTCCCCCCTGAAAACCTAACCAGGGTGGGTAAATGTGCCCTGCGACAGCTAATGCTAGCCCAAAGTACGGGTTGACATGAAACATTGAACATAACCAGACCGCCAGCCAGCCCTTTGCGCCATCAATAGATAAGACCACCAGCGCTGGCCCAAATCCCAGCTGTCCCCTGACGTTCATAGTGCCGACATTACCGCTGCCAAGCCGGCGAATATCCTTTTGGCGTATAATCCTAACCAGAATGTAAGCGGTGGGAATAGACCCGATAAGAAAGCACCCCGCCATACACCATACTATCATGATTTTTCCCCTTCCCGATTGCTCTATTTAATACCTTTTGACCTTTATTAGTGCAATCTTCTTAACCGGTTATGAAGATTGCACTTATACCTCCGCATCGAGATTGGTTCTCGGTTGTTTACAGTTATCATGATATTGGGATACGATGGAAATATGAATGCAATTACGATCCGATTCTATGCCCAGCTCAATGATTTCTTGCCTGCTGCCAGAAGGCAGCTGGCCTTTAGTTGCTCTTTTGAAGGCCAGCCTTCTGTAAAAGATCTTATCGAATCTCTGGGGATTCCCCACCCAGAGGTAGACCTTATAATAATAAATGGGAAATCAGCCGATTTCTCCACTCGCTTGCAGGGTGAAGAAATCGTGTCTGTCTACCCGAGCTTTAGAAGTATCGAGATAGATGAAATAACCCGGGTACGTCCCCAACCCCTTTGTACAGCTAAGTTCGCCTTAGATGGCCATCTGGGTAAACTGGCTTCCTACCTTCGTATGCTGGGCTTTGACTCGTTTTACAGTAACGAAATCGATGATGCCAGCCTAGCCGATCTGGCCGCTGTCGAGAATAGGATTGTCCTCACCTGTGATCGAGGTTTGCTGAAAAGAAAGAAAGTAGTCTATGGCCATTGCATTAGGGATAAAGATCCCCGCCAGCAATTGAGCGAAGTCCTGGATCATTATCAATTGGGACCTCAAATCCAGCCCTTCAAAAGATGTATTCACTGCAATACCGTTTTAGATCAGGTAGCCAAGACCGACATCATGAGCAGTATTCCTCCAAGAGTAAGGGATTACTGCAAAGACTTTCGTCTTTGTCCTGGATGCGGCAGAATTTACTGGTCGGGTACTCATTACCAGCGCATGGTCAGTTTTATTGAGCAGATTACCGAAGAGCTAGAGAAAAAATAAAGTGAGCCGAGATCAACCTGTCTGTCAATCTGATTGAATTGCTTACCTGCTGCCATAGTGGCCTACCTCGATAACGCCGGCCTTGGATCCTTCGCGAAAAACGGTTATGCCTTTTAATCCCTGCTGCCAGGCTTTTCGAAAAATTACCGCTATAGTCTCTTTAGTCGTCTCAGCGGGAAGATTAATGGTCTTTGATATAGCATTGTCCACATACTTCTGTAGTGCAACCTGCATGGCGAGGTGATCCATGGGCTCTATCTCGCGGGCTCCTTTAAACAAGCGCTGCAGACTAACCGGTATGCCCGCAAGCCCTTGGCACGAACCCTTTTCTGCTGTCTCATGTAAAGCTCTGCTTTCTACCCCCATCTTTTTGCAGGCATCCAGGAAAAGGGGAGAAAAAACGTTAAAGGTCTGTTGATGGTTATTCTGAAGGTATCTTTTTCGGTAGGCTACCGCAAATATCGGTTCAATTCCATACCCTTCGGCTCCGGCTAACACGCTGATGGTTCCGGTGGGTGCAATAGTCAGACATGAAGCGTTGCGCCGCGATTGACCCGTGGAAGCAAAAATAGAATGCTTCCACAGGGTAAAGTTACCTTTTTCGGCCCCAAGTTCTTCCGAAGCACATTTTACCTCATTGGCGATGAAGGACATTACCTGGGAAGCTTGATCCCGCCCTTCCTGGCTGTCATAAGGTAATCCCAACTTTATTAATAAATCATGTAGTCCCAATACGCCTACTCCTATTTTCCGAGTAGCCCGGGTGTTGGTCTTAATAAACTCGAAGGGGTAAACGCCGACGTCAATTAGATCATCAAGAAATCTAACGGCTGTTCGAGAGGTACATCCAAGTCGGCTCCAATTTATGCCGGTACTGTCTTCATCAACCATTAGAGCCAGGTTAATAGAACCCAGCAAGCAAGATTCCCCTGGACTTAAAGGTTGTTCTCCGCAAGGATTGGTGGCGTTGATCACCTGTCCCGGAATCGGATTGGCAGCTTGGATGTGGTCAAGGAATAGCAACCCCGGTTCACCACAAGCCCAGGCCGTTTCGACTATATCAGACCATAGTTGGTGAGCAGGTATTGTACTCCGAATCTTACCTCCAAAATGCAGGTCCCAATTTTCGTCCCTGGCCAGGGCGTGCATAAAATTGTCGGTAATGCCCACGGAAAGGTTAAAATTAGGTATCGCCCCGCTCAGTTTGCAGTGTATGAACTCCTCTATATCTGGATGAGTACAGTCAAGTATGCCCATGTAGGCACCGCGCCTCACACCACCCTGTTCGATCATGGCGGCACTGCAATTATAAAGGCGAATCAGTTCAACCGGCCCGCTGGCCCGGCCCTTAGTGCTGTGAATCAGGTCACCCCTCGGGCGGATATTGGAAAAATTATAACCCAGGCCTCCGCCATACTTGGCTATCATAGCTGACTCCAATAAGGTAAGATACATGGAATACAGATCATCTTCAATCCCCAACACAAAACAAGCGGCAGGCTGAGGCACACATCCTGGTTTGCCTATATTGGCCCAAATGGGGGTAGACGGCACAAACCATCGCTCACCAATCACCCGGCTGAATTCCCAAGCCCAGTAATCTTGGGTTTGCTTCATCTCAGCGGCAGCAGCAGCCCGACTAATCCTCAATACCGCCTGTTCAGGCGTCTCGATGATCTCGCCCAAATCGTTTTTTGCGGCGTAACGAGTGTTGAATATCGTTAGACCATCACTATTAAGATCCATTTAAGCACTCCTCATCTACAAGTATCCTATCACGCTGCTGCCTTCATTATTATATGTTTGTGCGGGGCGTGATATAAGATATTAAATTTCGGTTGTACCCTTTATACCATTTAAATTCTGTCCGGTTTAAAATTTATGAGCCAGCTTTGCGCAAAAATGTCAAATTATATTCAAAAATCAATCATCTGCTTGTATCATTAAGGCTGCCGTGGTTAGACTTAAATAACAAAGTACAGTTAGGAGTGACCGGTTCTATGAATATAGATCCCATAGCCAGGCTTTTTATTGCCCTCGGTTTAATTATTCTTATAATAGGTCTGACAATGATAGTTAGTTCCAAATTGGGCTGGGGATTATTTCGCTTGCCCGGAGATATTGTCATAAAGCGTGATAGCTTCACGTTTTATTTTCCTTGGGTAACTGGAATCGTTCTCAGTATCCTTGTCTCTCTTATTTTAGGCTTGTTTATGCGTCGTTGAAAACCCATGTCAAACTAATTCTATGGATGCTTCCACAACCAAAACCACGCATTTCTGCTTGGTTTTTATTTGTTCTATGGAGCCGAACCCAGGACATGAACCCGCAACCATCTTATTGGGAATTGGTTGATAAGTTATTTTGGTGATTGAGTCAAGTTCTCCCTGTTATGATGAAGCCGATAATATGACAGCTTATATGGTGTTGAGTTGCGAGTATATATATAAAAGTTGTCTTTATCTTTCTTTAATTCTTTATTTAGG
>JAXDBN010000166.1:0-27543 GCA_034678805.1 Syntrophomonadaceae bacterium | reverse complement strand
ACGCTAATCGTATAGCTACAGCCCACCATCGTGATGATGTGGCGGAAAGCGTTTTGCTCCATCTGCTGAGAGGAACAGGCGTTAAAGGATTACGAGGGATCCTGCCCATTAATGGTTATGTTGTTCGTCCCCTTCTGAGAGTTGGGAAAGATGAGCTGCTCTCATACCTGGAATCTAACTCGTTGCCTTATTGCCAGGATGATTCCAATAAAGATGAATACTATCTTCGCAATCGCATCAGGTATAGCCTTATTCCTTACTTGCAGCAGGAATTCAACCCCCGCATTGTGGACAAACTAAACCAATTAGCGGTGATTGCCGGTGATGAGAACCAGGTATTGGAAGAAGAAACCGATGAGTTATGGCCCGGACTGGTTCAATCCGGGGTGAATTCATCGTTAGTCATGGATAATCAGATGTTATTCGGTTTGCCGCGAGCTCTGCAACGTAGATTAATAAAAAAGGCCTTGGATTTATCTGCGCATGCCGAATGGAACATGGAAGACGTGGAGAAGATACTTGCCTTAAGTGCCAGGGAAAAAGTTGGCTCTGCTTTAACTCTTCAATTAAAAAAGAAAGTTCAGGTCATAAAAAGTTATGATAGAATTATATTTACCACTGAATTGCCCGAGAGGGCGCAGTTTTTGCATGAGTTATCGATACCGGAAGTAGTTGAAATCGATGCTGCTGGTCTTTCTTGTCAGTTGAGCCTGGTCAACCACCAGGTGTACGAGATTAAGCCAGGGGATATATGCCTGGACTATGAAAAGTTACCACATCCCATTTTTTTGCGTTCCCGCCAGAGTGGAGATTACTTCTTGCCTATTGGAATGAAGGGGAGCAAGAAGCTTAAGAAATACTTTATTGATCAGAAGATACCTTATCATAATCGGGACCGGGTGGTTCTTATTGCTGGTGAAGGACATGAGATATATGCTGCTCTGGATTATTTTATATCCCGAAGCGCAGTGGTGAATAGTAATACTAAGAAGATACTGGTTATCAGACCCTTGTATTTGGAGCAAGGACAGAAGCACCCGTAAACCGCATTTATTGTGTTGTCATATAACTATATGCTAAAATATACCAGACTTTTGTTCTGTAAGTTCCATTGACAGGTTAAAGTAACAATGGGAGGTTATTAATTGGATAGAGCCCTAAAAAATATTGCCATATATGTTCTAATCGTGCTGCTGGCTCTTTTTGCGGTCCGCTTGACCTCTACATCGGATGTCAAACCGCAACAACTGACTTACTCGCAGTTTTATGCTCATGTTCAAGCTGGCGAAGTTGATTCTGCCCAGGCTGAGGTTGATGATCTGGTTTACAACATTACTGCCTATATGAAAAACGGTGCAGTGGTACAGGTTAGTGCGCCAAAAGAGAGTGATATAATCCAAGTCATGCAGAATTACGGGGTTCAGCTGGACACCCCGCCGGTACCTCCACCCAAGTGGTGGGTGAGCATTTTAAGCACCCTTTTACCGGTTATACTGTTGATGTTCCTGCTCATTTTTATTATGAATCAGACTCAGGGCGGGGGTAACAAGGTTATGCAGTTCGGCCGCAGCAAGGCACGTCTGATGAGTGGGGAAGAAGTAAAGACAACATTCAAGGATGTAGCCGGTGCAGAAGAAGCCAAGGAAGAGATGGCCGAAGTAGTTGAGTTCCTGAAGAATCCCCAGAAATTCATTAAAATCGGGGCCAAAATTCCCCGCGGGGTTTTGTTATTTGGAGCTCCCGGAACCGGTAAAACTTTAATGGCCAAAGCCGTAGCTGGGGAGGCGGGGGTTCCTTTCTTCTCAATCAGCGGATCTGACTTTGTAGAAATGTTCGTAGGAGTGGGGGCGGCGCGAGTACGTGATCTGTTTGAAAACGCCAAGAAGAATTCGCCCTGCATCGTTTTTATTGACGAGATTGATGCAGTAGGCCGGCAGCGTGGAGCGGGATTGGGTGGAGGACACGATGAAAGGGAGCAGACACTTAATCAACTGTTAGTAGAAATGGATGGTTTCAGTACTAATGAAGGTATCATTGTAATGGCTTCCACAAACCGTCCTGATATTTTAGATCCAGCTTTACTCAGGCCGGGAAGGTTTGACCGGCATATATTGATCGATCGTCCTGATGTCAAAGGGCGAGAGGCCATTTTGAAAGTTCATGTACGCGAAAAGCCCTTGGCTGACAATGTCAACCTGGAAATACTGGCCAAGCGTACCCCTGGTTTTACCGGAGCGGATCTTGCCAATATGGTGAACGAAGCGGCCTTATTGTCGGCACGCCGGGACAAAGATAAGATAGGTATGGAAGAATTGGAAGAGTCTATCGAGAGGGTTCTGGCCGGACCAGAGAAAAAGACCAGGGTTATATCCGATAAAGAGAAAAAGCTGGTGGCTTACCATGAGGCGGGGCATGCTGTGGTAGCTTATAACTTACCGCATACCGACAAGCTTCATAAAATATCGATTATCCCCAGGGGGAGAGCAGGGGGCTATACCCTGTTGTTGCCCGAGGAGGATAGAAATTATATCACTCGCTCCTATATGTTAGATGAAGTAGCAACCTTGCTGGGAGGAAGGGTAGCTGAAGCAATTGTGCTCCAGGATGTAAGCACGGGAGCCCAGAACGACCTGGAGCGGGCCAGCAGTATATTACGCAAGATGATAACCGAGTATGGGATGAGTGATGAATTAGGGCCCCTTACTTATGGACATAAAAGCGAAGAAGTATTTCTGGGCCGTGACATTAGCCGTGACCGTAATTATTCTGATGCCGTGGCCTATGCTATCGACAAAGAGGCCAAGATGTATATGGAAAACAGCTACAAGAAAGCCGAGCACATATTGCGAACCAATATGGACCGGCTGCATCTGGTAGCGGAACGGCTTATAGAGAAAGAAACCATTGATGCTGAAGAGTTTGAAGCTATAATGCAATCGTCACCATTAAACACCATTCCTGAAGCCTAAAAGTTTGCATCTGGTGTATTCCAGAACAGCATCTGACGACGAGTGAGGAACTTCGCTGACTACAATGTTTACGGAGGTTCAGATGAACGGGCACCATGCGGTTCTCATATCAAATCAGCTGGAAGCTAAGCACCTATTGTCGGAAATCGGCGCCAGCCCAGCGGGAATTGAATACATGGTTCCCAAAAGTGTTTTTAAATGTATAAAGCTAAAAAATATATCTAACCGGGCTGCCAATATTATTAAACAGGAAATGCTTTCTAAAGGCGGCGAAGCAGCAATTGCCAAAGAAGCCTTAATGGACGAAGGCGAACATGATGTGCTTTTAATGGGAACTATCAGACATTTTCAGCGCCTTGTGGACAAGCTGCGGATGCAGCCATTTGGCCTGAAAGCGGTTGCACTGGAAATCGAGACCATTCTGGCCAATTTGGAGACGACCCAATGGACTATGCAACTGGCTAATGGGCGTCGGTTGGAAATTGGACCACAGACAAAAATAATGGGGATACTAAATATAACGCCTGATTCCTTTTCGGATGGTGGGCGTTTTTTTAATCCTGATAAAGCAGTCTCACGTGCCTTGGAAATGGCTGAGGCTGGAGTTGATATTGTAGATATAGGCGGGGCATCATCACGGCCCGGCTCCCAGATGGTCGAAGAGATGGAAGAGTTGAGGCGTATCCTGCCAGTGGTGGAGAGACTGGCAACTGAAGATATTATCTTATCTGTAGATACCTTCCGTGCCCGGGTGGCCGAAGCAGTATTGGGTGCTGGGGCTCACATAATCAATAACATCGGGCTGTTTGCAATGGACCCTGACTTACTCGAGGTAGCAGTCCGTTGGCAGGCCCCTATGGTGCTTATGCATAATCGCCTCCAATTAAATCCCGGCCAGGAATACGTTAATCTGGTGGATGATATTATCATAGAGCTGCAACAGGCGATTGCTCAAGGTGCAGCCGCGGGATTAGAATCTGAGAAGATTATTATTGATCCCGGGTTGGGATTCGGCATGACCCACGCTCAGAGCTTGATGTTGCTTAAGCGCCTGCAGGATTTCCGCAGCCTCGGCAGGCCAATACTGATAGGTGCTTCACGCAAGCGTTTCATAGGAGAAACCCTGGACTTGGACATTGAAGGGCGGTTAGAGGGGAGTTTAGCCGCAGCGGTTATAGGTATAATGAATGGGGCAAATATTATCAGAGTTCACGACGTAAGGGCAACTAGGGAAGTCGCCCGGATGGCTGATGCGGTGAGGTTGACTAATGGATAGCATCATAGCCAAGGGCATGACATTTTCGGCCTGTCATGGCATGGAGGAACAGGAAAGAAATCTGGCCCAGCGGTTTAAGATAGATCTGGAAATGTTTATGGACCTGGAACTAGCAGGACAGACAGATGACATAGAGAATACAATCAATTATGCCCGGGTTTTTGATTTAGTTCAGGAAGTAGTAACCAGTACCAGCTATGATCTGATCGAAGCATTGGCTGAGAATATAGCTCGAACCCTGCTGATAGCGTTTCCCTTGATGAGAGGTTTGGAGATTACCGTATATAAGCCCGATGCGCCCATTCAAGGAGAGTTTGATTACTTCGCTGTAAAAATATTCCGGTTTCAGAAATAAAGTCTTGCTCTTCTCCCAATATTATGCTAGTTTATAGGTGCAAAATGATGAATGCTAAGGTTTATATTGGTCTGGGTTCAAATATTGGCGATAAAGAGGCAAATCTGGTCCGGGCCCTTTTTCTTATCAAAGCCATCAAGGGCGCAAAAATAACCAGGCAATCATCGCTTTATCTAAGCGCCCCTTGGGGTAAAACCGACCAAGACGATTTTCTGAACCAGGTTGTGGAAATAGAGACCAACCTGACCCCCATTGATTTGCTACACGAGTTACAGGAAATAGAAATTAAATTGGGACGCCAGAAACAAGTACACTGGGGTCCCCGGAATATAGACCTGGATATTCTCCTGTTCGGAAGGGAGAACATCAACCTGGAGGAACTGCAGGTTCCTCACCCGTATTTGATGCAACGGTTGTTCGTCCTGATCCCGCTCGCGGAAATAGATCCGGAATTGATATTTCCCGATGGATCAAAGATTAGTGAGGTGTTAAATAGGGTAATAAAAAGCGCTGACGCCAGCGACTTACGAAAACTTTAGAGTGATAAATTCCCATCGATAACCCTGTTAAGGAACTGCTTATATCTCTTTGAGAACAAGACTGTGAAAGACAGGGAGGGTCGACGCTTTTTTCGTCCCGTTTTTTAAGTGAGGAGGTTTATCCTTGACTCAAAGAATAGGTATTATCGGAGCGGGAGTGCTAGGAACCGCAATGGGTGTGGTTTTAGGTGCACAGGGTTATGATATCATCGGATTACATGATATCAAGCCAGAGGCAGCCTCCCTCTCAGCAGCCAAGATCAGCTGCCGCGTTTATGCGGACCCTGGGGATCTATCCCGCTTAACTGATATACTTTTTATAACATCTACTGACAGTGCTATTGAGTTGATTGTGAAGGATCTGGCCGAAAGCCAATCATTTCATCCCGGCCAGAAAGTGTTACACATGAGCGGAGCCCAATCTTCGCAAGTTCTGGATAAAGCTAAAGAATTTGGAGCCATGGTTTTATCGCTTCACCCATTGCAGTCGTTTGCCAATCTGGAGGGAGCGATAGCCAATATCCCGGGATCGGTCTTTAGTATTGAAGGGGATCAAGAGGCTTACGACACTGCAATTGGTTTAGTGGAATCTCTAGGCGGCGAATACTTTTTTATAGACCGAGCGGCCAAACCACTCTATCATGCCGGAGCATGTGTAGTGTCAAACTACCTGGTTACTCTGCTGCAGCTTGGATCGAAATTACTTGAAGCCGCCGGAATTCCGGCCAGTATAGGCAGTCAAGCCCTATTGCCTCTAGTTTACGGGACCTTGCGTAATGTGGAGAACATCGGCATACCGGCAGCGCTTACCGGACCTATTGCCCGGGGCGATGTATCCACTGTAGCCAAGCACCTAGAGTGCATTAACGAAATGGTTCCGGAACTGGATAGGCTTTATCGAATACTCGGGTATTATACGGTACCGATTGCTGAGGCTAAGGGTACTATTGGCGAAACCATCAAGGACGAGTTCCAGAGATTATTTATGGGAGAGCCAAATGGTCAGGAGAAAAAGATCATATAGCAAGGAGGTTACCAAGTGGCACGAGTAACTACTGCAACAATACGTGAAAAGAAATCGAAAAGAGATAAGATCACCATGCTAACCGCCTATGACTACGCCTTTGCAACCCTGGTAGATCAAGCGGGGATAGACATGATTCTAGTAGGTGATTCATTAGGAATGGTGCAGTTAGGGTACGAAAATACACTGTCTGTAACCATGGATGACATGGTTCATCATACCAAAGCTGTGGTTCGGGGAGCGAAAAATGCTATGGTAGTGGCTGATATGCCATTTTTGTCTTACCATATTTCAGTGGAGGATGCGGTTCGCAATGCCGGGCGCCTCATTCAAGAAGGTGGTGCTCAGGCAGTAAAGTTGGAAGGTGGCGAAGAACGCTTACCAGTGGTAAGGGCCATATTGAATGCAGAGATACCGATAGTCGGCCATATAGGTCTTACTCCGCAATCGATTAATCAGTTTGGCGGTTTTAAGGTTCAGGGCAAGGACTTGGAGACGGCCCGTAAGCTAATCCGCGATGCAAAATTATTAGAAGAGGCCGGGATTTTTTCCATAGTCCTGGAAGGGGTGCCCAGTGCCCTGGCAGCCAAGATAACCGATTCTTTGTCTATTCCGACCATAGGTATAGGAGCAGGCAGAGACTGTGATGGGCAGGTGCTGGTAATAAATGATATGTTGGGAATATTCCAGGGTCATATTCCCAAATTCGTTAAAAGATTTACTAACGTAGGCCCTTTAATTGTAAATGCATTCAAGGATTATAAAACGGAAGTGGAAGCAGGTACCTTCCCGGCGGATGAACATTGCTATACCATAAAAGACGATGTATTAGAAAAACTATATTAGGTTGTAGGTACGGAAAAATGCAGAAATTTAGTGTAATCAGCGAAATCCAAAAATGGTGTTTGGTGCAAAAAAAAGAAGGCAAGACAATTGGACTGGTACCAACTATGGGTTACCTGCACCAGGGGCATTTAGCCCTGGTTAAGGAAGCGCGCTCACAATGTGATATTGTGGTAGTCTCAATTTTTGTAAATCCCATTCAATTTGGAATTGGTGAAGATTTTGAGGATTACCCCCGTGATCTGGAAAGGGACAGCCAGCTTCTGACGGATGCAGGTGTAGATGCGCTGTTTGCGCCTTCCATCCGGGAGATGTACCCCATCGGCTATGGTAGTTATGTGGAGGTTGCCGGTGAGATAACTGAAAAATTGTGTGCACGTTCCCGACCTGGACATTTCCGGGGAGTAACCACTGTAGTAAGTAAGTTGTTCCACATCTGTGGGCCAGATATAGCGTTCTTTGGGCAGAAGGATGCTCAGCAGGTTATGGTTATCGAGAAAATGGTTAAGGAATTAAATTTCCCCTTGAAGATTGTTCGGGTACCCATTGTTAGAGAAGTCGACGGTCTGGCGATGAGTTCCCGCAATGTATATTTAGATTCGGCGCAAAGAAGCCAGGCTTTGGTCTTAAGCCAATCGCTACAGAAAGCCCGCGAGTATATCCTGGGAGGAGAAAGGAATGCCGATCGGGTGAAGGAATTACTGCAGGATACTATTAATTCCAGCTCGGAGGCCAAAATCGATTATGCAGAAATATATGATGCCGACACTTTGGCTGACGTGGAAGAAATTAATGGGCGGGTATTAATTGCCTTGGCAGTTAAATTCGGAACAACCAGATTAATTGATAACCTGATTGTGGAGGGATTTTAACATGATGCGGTATATGCTCAAATCAAAAATTCACCGGGCGGTAGTCACGGAAGCTGATCTGAATTATGTGGGCAGCATCACAATTGACAAGGATATCATGGATGCCGCAGACATCTTGGAAAATGAAAAGGTGACTATAGTAAATAATAATAACGGTGCCCGTTTTGAAACCTATGTTATTGAAGGGGCCCGGGGATCTGGTATAATCTGTCTGAATGGGGCGGCGGCCAGATTGGCAGTGCGGGGGGACATCGTGATTATCCTTACCTACACTATTCTTAATGATGAAGAATGCCTGACCCATAAACCCAGACTGGTATTCATGGATGAGAATAACGCCATCAGAAAGACCTGCTTGGGAAAATATGAGTAATAGATTTTGCTATTTAGGTTTAGCCTTCCGGCAATACTTCCAATATAATGGCATGAAGTAAAACAACGGAAGAGATTGCCCTGACTATAAAATCTGGGTGCTGAAGGTGAAATATGATAACGACTAGATATATAGGGGAGTTGGGAAAGAACACTCCCCTATTCTTTACGGATTTTCTTATCATCGGCAGTGGTATTGCCGGGCTATTTACGGCTCTGAAAGCAGCTGAGCATGGGCATGTAGTGGTATTAACCAAAAAAACCCTGAAGGATTCCAATACCGGGTTAGCGCAGGGGGGCATTGCCGCAGCGGTGCATGAGGAGGATTCTCCGTTCCTTCACCTGGAGGACACGTTGGAAGCCGGAGCTGGATTATGTGACATAGGTGCGGTTGATGTCCTGGTCAGCGAAGGCCCGGATCGGGTGCGGGAGTTAATTAGTATCGGGGCTTCCTTCGATATGAAGGACGGCAATATATCCTTTACCAGGGAGGGGGCACATGGCAGGGCCCGCATTTTGCATGCGGCCGACGCTACTGGGGAAGCCATCCGGGTAGCTCTGGTCAGCAAATGTGTCGAAAACAACAATGTCGACATACAGGAATTCCACTACCTGGTCGACTTGTTGGGTAATGACGAACAGAAGATTTGCCACGGTGCCCTAGTGTATAATAGCAGAACCGGCCAGCAAATGGTTTATATAGCCCGATGCACTATAGTAGCTACCGGCGGTGCAGGGCAGCTGTACCAAAATACCACTAATCCTGACATAGCGACGGCTGATGGTATGGCAGCTGCGTTCCGAATGGGAGCTGCACTGGTTGACATGGAATTCATTCAATTTCACCCCACAGTTCTTTTTAGCTATGAGACCCAGAGATTTCTCATTTCCGAATCAGTGCGCGGGGAGGGGGGCAAATTATACAACACCCGCGGTGAAAGATTTATGGATAAATACTCCTCCATGTTGGAACTTGCATCTCGAGACGTGGTTTCAAGGGCTATCCTAAATGAATGTACCACCACTGGCAGTGAGTATGTATATCTCGATATGCGCAACATACCCGATGCAAAGAGCCGATTCCCTAATATTTATAACACTTGTCTGTCGCGAGGCATCGATATTGAAAAGGACATGGTGCCGGTTTCCCCAGGGGCTCATTATACTATGGGAGGCATTAAAACAAACACCCGCGGTGAAACTAATATTACTGGTTTATACGCGTGCGGCGAAGCTGCTTGTACCGGGGTTCATGGTGCCAATCGCCTGGCTAGCAACTCTCTGCTGGAAGGCATTGTGTTCGGAGAACGTATTGTAGCCAACGCAGGGGAAATTATGTATCACCGCCGAATCAATGAGGATGAGATATATAAGAATTTCGATCATAATTGGGTTCATCACCCACCTGTACAGGGGATTAGCCCTGCTGATGCCAAAAAAGAAATGCAGGCTACCATGTGGAATAAGGTGGGCATTATCCGCGATCAGAATGGATTGAAAGAAGCGGCTGCCAAAATTGAGGAGCTTTTTAATAACCTAATCCGCGGCGATGACCCGCTAGCCTTTATGGAAATGGTTAATATGCTAACGGTGGCCCGGATAGTCATCCAGGCGGCCCTTTGGCGACGGGAGAGCCGGGGCGGACATTACCGATCAGACTATCCTCACCGCGATGATCTGAATTGGATCAAACATATCAGTTTTGTAAATCTGTAACCCTTGATGGTGAGGATTTGATGGTACCGTCATCAATTAGGGTCAGAAGACATTAGTGCCGCCAATCATGATTTTTGGAAAAATCCGCCGTAAGGAGGCTAAGTTGTGGAATATACAGGCCTGGAGGACTTGATCAAAAGAGCATTGGAGGAGGATATTGGTCACGGGGATATTACCACTGACAGCCTGATAGCGGCTGAACAAAGGTCCAGGGGTTTATTTATTGCCAAAACGCCTGGTGTTGTAGCCGGTATTAAAGTTAGCCGGGCAGTATTTACTTTTCTTGACCCGGAAATAGATTTTGAGATATTAATAAATGATGGTGATAATGTAGTTCCCGGTGATATCATTGCCGTGGCCCGGGGCAAAACCCGTGTCTTACTGATTGCCGAACGGACTGCCTTAAACTTCGTGCAGAGATTGTCCGGTATTGCTACCAAAACCCGCAAAATAGTGGAAATGATAAAATATACTCCGGCTCAGTTGGTGGATACCCGTAAAACCACACCAGGACTTAGAGTACTGGAGAAGTATGCAGTCAGTGTAGGTGGGGCTCGCAACCACCGCTTTGGTCTTTATGACGGGGTGATGATTAAGGACAACCATATCCAGGCTGTCGGCAGCATTACCCAGGCAGTTGTTACAGCACGGGAGAGAGTCCCTCATACTGTCAAAATAGAAGTCGAGGTTGAGAATATGGTGCAGTTGAATGAAGCCCTACAGGCAGGTGCAGACATCATTATGCTCGATAACATGGATGTGTACGAGATGGTGGAAGCGGTGAGTATTGTTGGTGGGAAAGCGATCCTGGAAGCTTCAGGGGGAATAAATGAGGGCAATGTAGCGGAAGTGGCCCGGACAGGAGTGGACTTCATTTCAATAGGGGCCTTAACCCACAGCGCCACCAGCCTGGATATCAGTTTTGACATAGTGCAGGCGGAGTAAAATCTAAAGTATAAATAGCGGAGGGGCAGTTATGATAACTGTATTTGACGTGGGTAATACCAATATCGTAATTGGAGTTTATGAAAAAGATAGGCTATTAACCCATTGGCGCATCAGAACAGAAGAGCAGAGGACCAGCGATGAATTCGGTATCATGATGGCTTCATTATTTGGCTACCAGGGAATTCCCATGCAGTCTGTTTCAGGGGTAGTAATTTCATCAGTAGTGCCTCCTGTGATGATGGAACTCAATGCCATGATTGAACGCTATTTTGGTTGTAAACCGCTGATAGTTGGGCCGGGGGTAAAAAACGGACTGGCAATTAAATATGATAATCCCCGTGAGGTAGGGGCGGATCGGGTGGTAAATGCCGTGGCTGCCTTTAATAAATATGGTGGACCGTTAATAATTGTGGATTTCGGTACCGCCACCACTTTCTGTGTAGTGAGTGCAGCGGGAGAATACCTTGGTGGGGCGATTGCCCCGGGTATACGGATATCCACCGAGGCATTAGTAAGCAGGGCATCCAAACTGCCAAGGGTCGAATTAATTGTTCCCAAAAGCGTGATTGGTAAAAATACGATTATGAGTATGCAAATCGGTATTATGTATGGCTTTGTAGGACAGGTTGAAGGAATTATCAGCCGTATGAAAAGGGAAATCAGCGGCAATCCGCGGGTCATAGCCACAGGGGGGTTGGCACAGTTGATAGCCAACGAAACAGATCTTATAGATATCATTGATGAATTCCTAACCCTGGAGGGTCTGCGCATAATCTACGAACTAAACCGGGGGTAAAATTGTTCTCGATAGGAAACGTAATACTTGCCAATCAGGTACTTGCGGCTCCCATGGCGGGAGTCACCGATAAGGCTTTTCGTATAATAACCAAACCATTTGGCTGCGGCTTAGTATGTACTGAAATGATCAGTGATATGGGGCTGGTATATGGGCAGAGCCGTACCCATCGCATAGCTGATACCCGTGGTGAGGAGCGGCCGGTTATGGTACAGATATTTGGCTCCCATCCCGAAACCATGGCTAAGGCTGCTCAGATTGTAGCCGTCCAGGGAGCTGATATTATTGATATCAATATGGGTTGCCCGACTCCTAAGATAGTGAGAAATGGGGAGGGGGCAGCCTTGCTGCTTGATATACCTCTTTGCCGGGCGATCATCCGAGCGGTAGTAAAGGCGGTGGCAGTGCCGGTAACTATAAAGATGCGCAAAGGCTGGGATGATGCTCACTTAAGCTGTTTGGAATTGGCCCAGGTGGCCGAGCAAGAAGGAGCAGCGGCTATAACCCTGCACCCGCGCACCCGGATGCAGTTTTTTTCGGGACTAGCGGATTGGAGTATGATTAAAGCCGTTAAAGAATCAGTTAGTATCCCGGTGATAGGCAACGGTGATATCCATTGCGCCAGTGATGCACAAAAAATGTTGCAGCAAACCGGTTGCGATGCAGTAATGATTGGCCGGGCTGCGCTGGGTAATCCCTTTATATTCCGCGAAACCGTATCCCTTTTAAACAGTGGACAGCCGGTATCTCCACCCAGCCAGGCTGAACGGGTGGAGACCGCTTTAAACCATTTAGAGTTGGCCATCCAATGTAAAGGAGAGTGGGTTGCAGTGCGGGAGATGCGCAAGCAGCTGGCTTGGTATATAAAGGGACGTCCCGGTGCTTCTGAACTGCGGGCTCATTTAAATCAGGCATCGGGCAAAAATGAAATAATCAATATCATGCAATCCATACTATAAAGCTGCAGCGGATACCAATGGGAAGATACCCGACTTGATCTCAAAATAACACCTTATTTTTGTAATACCTATTTGCTGCATCATTTTAGCTCTCCTCGAAATGCCAAGAAAAGACATCTCTCCCCTATTAATAGAAGTAGTAGAGTGCTATAATTTTAGCGTTGATGTGCTCAAAATTGTGCTCAAGGAGTTGCCGATGGATTTAATCCGTATTCAGGATAAAATAATCAGCCAGCAGAAGATAAAAAATGCTGTCACCAAGATTTTGCAGCTGCGGGCCAGGGGTTATTCCCAGCAGGAGGTTGCAGATCGCATGTCTGTAGATCGGACTTTCATATCCCGTCTGGAAGGCATAGGAGAGCTGCGAAAAGGCAAGACTATGGCATGTATCGGATTTCCTATTAAAAATAAGGATGAGATCCAGGCAATACTGGAGAATGAAGGCGTCGACTACATAATGCTGATGACCGAAGCGGAGAGATTGGATTACGTAGAGAGCCGAACCGGCAAAGAAATGCTAAATGAACTTATGGCGATAATCGGCCAAATGCACTCTTTTGAGGTAGTAATAGCAATAGGTTCCGATGAACGAATCAAGTTAATACGGGGAATCCTAGACAGTGAGGTCATTACTGTCGAGATTGGTACTTCGCCGATAACCGAAGATAAGTGGGTAGATCCGGAAGAGATCCGTAAAATATTGAGTGTTATCAAATCGGCTCGTTAATAATACCAAAAAAAAATAGGGGGCTGAACAGTGAAACATATTGTCAGCGTTAGCCTGGGGTCATCCAAAAGAGACCATGCTTTCGAAACAGAATTCATGGGTGAAAAGTTTCGCATCGAAAGAATCGGTACTGACGGGGACTGGGATAAGGCCATTAAATTGATCCGGGACCTGGATGGAAAGGTAGACGCATTTGGTATGGGCGGTATAGATCTCTATGTGCAGTTGGCTGGCCGACGTTATGTAATCCGGGACGCGAAAAAATTTATGGCCGCAGCTAAAAAAACGCCTATGGTTGATGGCAGTGGGTTAAAAAATACTTTGGAGCGCAAATGTATAATGGACATCCAGAAAGATGGTATTTGCGATTTGCGAGGCAAAAAGGTATTGATGGTAAGCGGCGTCGACCGCTTTGGTATGGCCGAGGCATTTGAAGAAGTTGGTGCCAAACTTACCGTAGGAGACCTCATTTACACCATCGGCGTCCCGATTCCCCTGCATTCTTTGAAGAGCCTGCGAATAGTCGGACGCCTGGTAGCACCAGTAATTGTACGTTTGCCCTTTGACATGCTTTATCCAACGGGAAAGAAACAGGAAGTCATAATCCCAAAGTTCTCAAAATACTATTATAATGCAGATGTTCTAGCGGGCGACTTCATGTACATTCGCCGTTATTTACCGGAAAGGCTGGACGGCAAGATTGTTATTACCAATACCACCACTAAGGATGATCTGGTCTTACTTAAACGGAGGGGAATAAGCAAAGTCATAACTACCACCCCGGACATGGGTGGACGTTCCTTCGGCACCAACGTTATTGAGGCGTTGATGGTCAGCTTAATGGATCGTCCTCTTGAACAGATTAAACCGGATGACTATTATGCTATGCTGAAGGAGCTTAACATGAAACCGGGGGTAACAGATCTGGAGAATTGGAGTGCTTGAATTAGATTTTGCCTTTTTCAATATGCTCAACGGCAACCGACAGGGGTTGGCCAACCGGAAACCATTTCTGGACAGGCTGGCCCCTTTGTTATTCTCACCACGGGTGGAAAGGCTGATATATTTTGGCCGCCTGGGATTGAAGGGATGTAATTTAATTTTACCGCTGGGTGAAGGCAATTGGGGTAACCTCAACCAGGATAACCGCGGTTGGATGTTAGCAAAAACCAGTGCCATACTGGAGGATTATGCTCTGCCCCGTATGGGGGTAGACCGTCGTTTAAAACAAATGTTTAACAGTGAACAGCATCAGATTTCACTTCAGTTTGGTGATCGCTTTATCAGTGTTCTGGCCGCGGTTTTGGTAAACGAAGCGGTATCGCGGCACGATATTAAGAAAGTAGTCCTGGTAGGTGATATACCTAATCTTAAGCCGCTTATCAATACCATATCAGCCCACCAATTACCGATATCAATACAGAACTGCTGCCCTAAGAGGTATGAAATTATGGTTCATCGTTTATTATATGAAGAAGGTCTGGCGGTTAGTAACAGCTGCCTGAATCCCGATAACTGGACCAAAGGCGATTTAGTGTTATCGGCAGAACCTTTTCGGGGCCGTATATCCATGGCTTTGCCCCGGGTATTTTATATTCGTCTTGATGATGAGTGCAGCGGACTGGCTCCGGAACTGGAGGATGTGCTGCTGCAGGCGGGAATGAATCCGCAAATGTATAATCTCGCCCCAATTTTAGAAAGTTGCCTGTTGTCGCAGGCAGGAAAATATGACCATAATGGAGAACTAAAGTATTTCGATACGGAAGTGATGTCAGCGGATCTGCACCGGGGAATGATCGATACCGGCTACCAACTGGACATGTGGGCACCATTTCTTGACAAGGTGAGTTGATGTCTCTATAATAATGGCATTGCTCCTCGGGTGGGCAAGCCTGTAGATATATTGCAGATATGGAGCCGGAAGACAGGTATTTATAACCGGCAGCAAAATAGTAAATCAGAACATTAGCAGTTATACACCTTAGTCATCTATGCCTGTAAAAATGCCCCGCTTGGGTTTTTACAGGACATTTATGTTAGGAGCGATATTTATGGCTGAAAAAGAAGAGAGAGAGATAATATTAACTAAAGAGGGACTTGCCAAACTTGAATCTGAACTCGAGATTCTGAAGTCGGTCCGCCGGGAAGAAGTAGCCGAACGTATCAAACAGGCCATTGCTTTTGGGGATATCACGGAGAACTCCGAATATGAAGATGCCAAGAATGAGCAGGCCTTTATTGAAGGCAGGATTATGTCCCTGGAACAGACCCTCAAGAAGGCCCGTTTGATGGAGGAAGGCGAGATACGCACGGATGTGGTATCACTAGGATCACGGGTGAAACTCAAAGAAATGAAATCGGGCCGCGAAATTAACGTTACCCTGGTGTCCTCGGTGGAATCAAAGCTCAGAGATGGAAAGATATCAGACGAGTCTCCAGTAGGGAAAGCGATCATGGGCAAAACCGTTAAGAGCACAGTAGCAGTGGAGGCACCCTCCGGAATCATTAAATATAAAATATTAAAGGTAGAAAAATAGGGCTACTAACTATTTATTAAGGAAGCGTTGTAATGTCAGAACAGGAAATAAGCATCAGTGAATTAAAGCAAGTGCGTTTGGACAAGCTGGAAGAACTGCGCGAGCTGGCAATAGATCCGTTTGGGAGCCGCTTTGAAAGGAACAGCAGCGCCCAGCAGATACAGGACAATTTTGACGCCATGGATGGGCAGAGGGTTAAGATAGCGGGACGGATTATGTCCAAGCGCCGTCATGGTAAGGCGGGATTTGCTAATTTAGCGGATCTATCTGGAGATATTCAACTCTATTTTCGTAAAGATGATGTAGGTGAAACCAACTATGAATTGTTCAAGAAGCTAGACATAGGAGATATTTTGGGTGTAGAAGGCTTTGTTTTCAGGACCCAGAAGGGCGAGATTAGTGTTCATGTCGAGAACTTTACATATCTAAGCAAATCACTCAGTCCTTTACCGGAAAAATGGCATGGCCTTAAAGATGTTGAAATGCGTTATCGGCAGAGATATGTGGATCTGATCGTAAATCCTGAGGTCAGATCGGTGTTTATTAGACGCAGCCAGATAATCAAGGAAATCCGCCAATATCTTGACCAAAAAGGATTTCTTGAAGTTGAGACGCCGATGATGCAGCCTATTGCTGGCGGTGCGACTGCCCGGCCCTTCATTACTTATCATAACACCCTGGATATGGACCTTTATCTGCGCATTGCCCCGGAGTTGTATCTGAAACGATTACTGGTCGGGGGAATGGAAAAGGTTTATGAAATCAATCGCAGCTTTAGGAACGAGGGTATCTCTACCAAGCATAATCCTGAGTTCACCATGTTGGAGCTTTATCAGGCTTACGCCGATTATGAAGTGATGATGGATTTGACCGAAGACCTGATTACCTCGGTAGTAGACAAAGTGTTTGGAACCATGGTGGTCGAGTTTGAAGAACAGGAAATTGATTTTACTCCTCCCTGGAAACGTATAACTATGCTGCAGGCGATAACTGATTGTACCGGTCTGGATTTTAACCAGATTCAGACTGATGAAGAAGCCCGCCAGGCTGCTGATCGTATGGGATTAGAGGTCGATCCTCACCAAACCCGGGGGGAAATTATTAATGAAGTTTTTGAAGCGTTCGTGGAAAAAACGCTTATCCAGCCGATATTTATATACGGGCACCCAGTAGAGTTATCCCCCTTGGCTAAACGTAATGCGCAAAATCCTCAATTTACCGACCGGTTCGAAGTATATATTATGCAGCGTGAAATAGCTAATGCCTTCTCCGAGCTCAACGATCCGCTGGACCAGAGAGAAAGGTTCCAAAAGCAGGTGGAAAAAAGGGCCAGCGGGGATGCAGAGGCTCATATGATGGATGAAGATTATGTAAACGCTTTAGAATATGGAATGCCTCCGGCTGGAGGTTTGGGTATAGGCATAGACCGGCTGGTTATGTTGCTGACAGACTCCTCCTCGATCCGTGATGTAATTCTGTTCCCGACCCTGCGTAAGCGGGATTAGCCAGCCCATCATTGAATTTGAATGAATAAAAAAGCGCCGTCAGGCGCTTTTTTCATGACCACAATTACTGTTTAATATTAAGCGGCTGCAAATTTTTGGTACAACCATTCACCTAGTTTTATCACTGCCACAGCGCAAAAACCTACTAACAATCCAGTAATCAAACCGGCCAAGGTGCGATTAACCGAAACCATCACCGCCGTAAAAACATGACAGAATGAATTCACCATCGAAATGCTGCCCATCATTACCCCCAGGCCAATCACCAGCAGGATCAGATCCTGGCGGTATATTTTATACCAGTAAATCATCACCATCAGGGCCGGATAGCCTATCAGCAACTCCTTAAAACGCGGCCGCGCCAGGAAAATACTTTCGAGGATCTCACGCATTTTGATTTCCAGACCAGATACTGCTACCATGGCATTGCCGCTGCGGCCTATATAATAGTATCCGGCGGCTCCACCTACAATCAGTAAAACCAGTACCAGGTAATTAGGCTTATCGAGCAGGAATTTGACTGCTTTGTCTTTGAAATTACCGAAGCCTACCATAACGCTTATATAGTTAACCAAGAATAGCATAAGCGGAGTCAGAAAAGACAGCTTCACACCGCTGAAAATGAAAACATTCATTATATAGCGGATATCGGCCAGACTGGTAACGACCGTATACATGCCCATGCCGTTAATACCAAGTATGATCACCAGGGAAACAAGCAGCTGCTGAAGGTACGGTTTGCCGCTACTACTCTTCAAATACTTTAAAAGGACCAAACTCGATAGAGTTGGATACAAGATAGCGGCTGCCAGGGCATAGAGTTTTGAAAAATCAGCTCCCAGCAAAAGGTTAATGCCTAAACAGGCTAGTCCGCCTGCCACCCACCAGGCTGCTGCCCAAGCGGGTTTTAGCCGGGGCTTAAAAAGATAGAGCAGGTAGATAGTACCGGCCAACAGTAAGCTTAGGGAGACCAGCAAGCGATGGACCGGACCAGGGATAGACGAGGATAGGTCATGCATAGACTGACCAACGATAAAGCCCTTGGTAACGATGGTGTTATGGAAGTGATCAATCGTATCTATAGTGTTGTTGAGGTTACGGGAATAGCTAAGCTTTTGGTCCTTGAAGGGTACGACATACATGATGCGAATCCCGCGGTCGATAACCCCCCGCACCCAGCGATAATAGCGTTCATCAACGGAAGTGACAAATTCGTCATTGGTAGTAGAATACACCCGGTTGATGGCGTAACCGGTAGATTCCATCACCTCATCCAAACCGGCCTGGTTAAAATACTGCAGCTGGGTCGATGCTTCTATAATGCCTATAGTGAGATGGTTTCTCTTTATCCACTCGCTTATCCAGCCGACAGAGTCGGCAGATCCGTAGAGTTCGTTACCCGAAAATATTATATATTTGACCCCGTACTTCGATACTATCTGGTCATATTCAGCCCGATAATCAGTATTCGAACCCATGTTGCTGCCTGGACGCAGGATAATATTAAATCCATGTTTTTGCAGGCTGGTCAGCAGTTGCTCATCAAAGCCTAAGCGGGCATCCAAATCCTTGCTGACCGGTTTGTTTTTATCGGCCGGACTAGGTTCGACGTAGATGGTTCCTAATTCACTATTGATGATGAAATAGGAATTACCTTCCAAGTAAAACGCAATTAACTCCTCGGGAAGAAATCTGGCTCTCAGCCTCTGCTGCAAAAAAGACACTATCTGAGGATCTTTGGCTACAACTACCAGGTTAGAAGGACTGATAAAACGATCCCCAATTACTTGCTTAATTTCTATCCAAACCTGCGGAGATACTGAAGCCGTCAAAGAAGAGAAATCACCATAGGATGAAACCAGGACGTCGCCTCTATAAGCCAGATCACGGAGGGTAACCTCGCTGACCGCTGCTGTTCCAACTCCGGCTGCCTGCAGTCGCTCCAGAACAACATCCATGTCCATATTGGCGGAATTAGCCGATCGCTCAAATTCGCGGTAATCAATGGCAGTCACCACCGTTTTATTCCGGGCCTCGTTAGTGGTGCGCAATTGGATTCCGCTGTAAGCCAGTAACAGGGTTATGATAAGTAGAACCCATAACCATCTGCTTTTTGTTTTAATCTGATCAGCCATTATTTAAGAAGTCCTCCTTTTGGCTTGTTTACTCCCCAATTATACCTTAGACATAAGTTTTGGAATATGGACAAGAAATGGTTAGCTTTCTTTCAAGCCCATGATACTGGCCCGAACCGGGCCTAAATAAGCAATACCAACATAAATCAATCCGCTGGCTGCAAATGGCAATATGAAGGCCAATCCCCCGATGTGCAGCCATTTACCTAATATTATTATTGCTATCATACCGGTGACCGGCAGCAGCAATTGGAGCACAAATATAAGCACATCCCTTCCTAGATAACTGCCAATTTCCCGGCGGAGAAGAATGCCTATTATAAGTGCATAAATTAGCATAACAATAGAAGTAGAAACAGAAATTCCGATAATACCTTCGGTTCGAAACAGCATTAAATCCAAGCCAACTTTGATTACGATACAGATAATGCTGGCCTTCATGGGAATATGGAATTTTTTGAGAGCATAATAGACCCGATTAAAAATCTCCTGGCAAGCGTAACCGATCACCCCAAAGCTATAACCCAGGAACGCCAGTGCGGTAATTGAGGTAGATTTATCGGTAAACGCCCCTCGTTGGTAAACCAGGGCAATCAATTCCTGGTTGTAAAAAAGAACCAGGATCAAATAAGGGACTAAAATAAACAGCAAAATCTTAAATATGTTTTTCAAAAGAGCTCGGATACGATCATGGTCACCATCCAGGCAATATTGAGACAAGCGTGGGAACACCACCGTGGACATGGCTACGATAAAGACACTGGTCACAGTAACAAAAAGATTACTGCCGAAACTTAGAGCCGCAGTTGTCCCAGCTGTTAAATGGGTGGCAAAGGAACGGTCGATGATAAGGCACAGTTGCAGAAGAGAATTGCCTAATAGTATGGGAAGCAATTGTTTAAAAAGAAGGAGTGTATGCTCATTTTGAAAATTAAGCCTCCCGAAGAGTTTGTATTTTTCTTTGAATAACACCGGTACCTGGATCAAAAACTGCATTAGCCACCCTAAGGTAGTAACATAGCCCAGCAAAATCAGATCATCGCCCTTGAGCAGCAAAGAGGTGATAACCAACAGGTTGAAAGGGATACTGATCGAGGCGGAGAGCATAAAATGGCTATGCACCTGCAGGACCCCGGCTGTGACATAGGTCAGGCTGACAAACACCAGGGTAGGGAGCATGATTCGGGTCAGCTGCACAGCCAGGCCGAATACATTATCACTTACTCCGGGTGCGATTAAACTGGTCAGGGCGGGGGCAAATATGATACCAATCAGGACCAATCCAGTTGCTACCAGAGTTATCAGGGCAAACAGGTTGGAAAGATATTCGTTTCGCTCCTGCTGGGTGCGGTTTTTTATGTAATAGGTTAGATCCGGAATATTGACGGAAGATAAGGCATTGCCGATACTGGCAAACAAGTAACCGGGAAAACTGAAGATAAGCTGGAAAAGGTCAGTCAAGATAGTAGTACCAAATATAGAAGCAAAAACTATGTCTCTGGCAAATCCCAGGACTTTGGATATAAATATTACTCCGCTAACACCGACAAACGCCTTTCCTGTTTTTGGGACCCCGTTATTCATCCAATAACCCTCAATCTATTTCAATTTACATCAATCTATATGTCACTGATTATTGCTTTCTTACTAATGCAAGTGCCAGACGGGCATTCTGGACTGCCTTAGTCCGCATATCCTCTGCTCGTCCACGGATATAATCCTGCAGGTTGGTATCGTCCAGTAAAAAATTTACTTGGTCTTGCATAGCAGCAAAATCATTTGCTAATGGCTCCAGACCAAAGGATTTTAAGAAAGACTCTACCTTTGGATCGTAAGAAATACCGGCAAAGGGGATCCCCCTGTTAGCGGCAAAAATAAGCGCATGCAGACGCATTGCAATCATAAGCTGCATATGGTCGATTAAGGCCAGATGCTCCTGGCTTATCAGATGTTCATCTATTATTATCGACTCCTGGCACATTAGTTTTGCCACCCGTTTGGATTCGGCAATATCATTCGGATAGGACATCGCCACAAAAACGATCGTGAAACCCCTGGCTGCCAATTCGTCCAGCAACTGGGCCAGGGTTGGCTGGTACCCCTCCAGGGTCTTCCATTTCCTTACAGCCACTCCAACAAGAGGGCGGTCGGTGATTTCGTAAGCTTTGAGGAGGCGTTCAATTCTAATTCTATCTGCATCATCGGGCTGCAGCGAAAAGACCGGGTCAGCCGTTACCAGCAAGGGAGGATGAGTGACCCCCATCTCTATCAAGAATTGGCTGGAGGCAGCATCACGCAAGGTGATGAGGTCGACTCGATTACCTATCAGGCGCATGAGGATTTTACTGAATGAACGGTTTATCGGCCCAACTCCTTGAGCGTAAAAAACCACCGGTTTCTTGAAAAGCTTGGCCAGAGCCACCACGCTTATATAATAAGGAAGAGAAAAAGCACTGGTTACATCCTGAAAAATGCTGCCGCCGCCGCTTATTAATAGGTCGGAAGATCTGAGTTCACGGATAACCAGTAAAGGATTCTTATAATAAACAGCGCGAAAACCGTGCAAGGTCGAGGTCTTGCCGGGATTTCCGGAAAAAACCACGAATTCTGCATTAGCTTGGAGTCTTTTTATAGAAGAGGTAATGGCGGCCAGAAGAGCTTCATCACCAGCATTATCGAACCCGTAGTAACCTGAGAGAGCAATTTTCATATTGCAGGGCTCACTCCCGATAATATAATAACCAGTTAATTCACCAATTGATTATAACACTATCATCATAGTTATTGAAAACAATAGCAGCCCGGTTATTTGGATATACAAATACCCTATTGAGCGCAAAAACGACCAAATATTTGGTATATGGACAACTTTCCGTGCTGGTGTTAGAATAAGCCTAGATTCCTAGGGGGAGGAGCAGTATTGTTATGCCCATATATAAACTAGCCTTCTTAATGGCGGCGGCTAGTGGGATTGCTTACTTTTCAATGCCATATGTTATTCAAATAGCCCACCGTTTGGGGGCGGTAGACCAACCTGACGCTCGTAAAGTACACAACCGCATTATGCCAAGGCTCGGCGGCCTGGGTATTTTTTCGGCATTTTTTGTCATTTTACTGTTCGGAGTGCAAGTTTCCCCACCCATTCTCGGTATAATGATTGGAGGACTGGTAGTATTCGCGGTGGGGATGTTGGACGATGTACTTCAACTACCGGCAGTAGTTAAACTGTTTGGCCAAAGCATAGCTGCAGCTATCGCTATATATTTTGGGGTAGTGGTGGTCTTCGTTTCCAATCCTTTTGATGGGCCGATTTACCTGGGCTTTTTAGGAATACCATTGACTTTTATCTGGATAGTCGGGATAACCAATGCTATTAATCTCATTGATGGCCTGGATGGTTTGGCAGCCGGAGTATCTGCGATTGCTGCAGCCACGATGGGATATGTTGCTTACACCCAGGGTCAACAAGTAGTTTTTGTGGCCGCATTTATTTTGGTGGCGGCGATCATAGGTTTCTTGCCTTATAATTTTAATCCGGCCCGCACCTTCATGGGCGACTGTGGATCCAATTTTTTGGGATTTATTCTGGGATGCCTGGCGATAATGGGTCTAACTAAAAGCACCGCGGTAATCTCTTTGTTTGTACCGATAGTGATCTTGGGGATACCGATTTTTGATACCTTCTTTGCCATAATCAGACGTATCAACAATAAAGCGCCGATTTTTATGCCGGACAAATCCCATCTGCACCATCGTCTAATGGCAATTGGCTGTGGACATCGGCGTACGGTATTAATAATATACGCTATCAGCGGATTTTTTGGCTTGGTTGCTATCTTCTTGAACTCAATCAGCCGCCCCGGTGCTACCTTCGGTTTGGCGGTATTGCTGCTATTTATAATAGCTGGGGCTGAAAAAATCGGTATGAGGACCGGCGGCAAGACAATTGAACTGCCCAAGCAAAAAAGACCGGCTGCCAACTCGCATATGTAGCCAACTGTTCACGATTAGCACGGGAGTGCTTCGATTATCAATTATTCAATGGACTATTGGAGGATATAATGAAATCCCTTCTGAAGAAAACGATTATGTTAGCCATAGTATTTGGACTATTTTTCGGTGTCGGCTGCGGTGTTATAGGCCTGCTCACGCCGAATTCCCAGACTGTGGCTACTGATTCAGCAGCAGAAACCAAGATTGACGACAGCAAAAGGACCAACATCCTCTTGCTGGGAGCTGATGCCCGAAGCGGCGAGACCATCTCCAGATCGGATACTATCATCCTGGCTTCGATTGACCCTAACCTAAATAAGGCAGCGCTGGTCTCAATTCCCCGCGATACGAAGATTAGCGGCAGTGCGGCGGGAGGCATGGACAAGATCAACGCCGCCAATGTTACCGGCGGACCGGAATTGGCTGTGGAAAAAGTTGAAGAATTAATGAATGAAAAAATCGATTATTATGTAGAGATCGATTTTGAAGGTTTCAAGAACATAATCGACGCACTTGGTGGTGTAACCATAGATGTTGACCAGAAGATGTACAAGCCTTCTGAGGATATCAATCTCAAGCCCGGTTTACAAACTCTGGATGGAGCTGGAGCTTTAGCTTTTGTTCGTTTCCGGGATTACCCAATGGGTGATATAGAACGGGCTGAACATCAACAGGTCTTTCTTAAGGCTTTAGGTCAGGAAATTCTCAAACCGTCAACCATTATCAAACTCCCAACCCTGGTTAAAGAAATCCAGGCCAACGTCAAAACCAATCTGGGGCTGAAGGATATGCTGAAGATAGCTTCCTGGGCACCGGGATTTAACAGTGAGTCCATCGTGGCCCAAACTTTGCCCGGTTCATTTTATAATCAGCGCAATGCCCAAGGGGAACTGACCGCCAGCTATTGGATTGCGGATAAAACGAAGACAGCTACACTCCTCGATACTATGCTGAACGGACAAACGGTAGCAGTGGTGCAGGGATCGTCGACAACAACGACAAAATCACCAGCCAGCAGTACCAATGTAACGACTACACCCAATAACACAACCACAAAAACTGGAACCCAGACTGGCAGTAACACAACGAGCAGTAAAATCCAGTCTACTGGAGGGACAAGTAAGACCAGCAAGACTTCAACTCAACCAAGTACGAAAAGCAGCAAAACCAGTAGCCAAAGCGGGAGCACCGGGCAGGGGACCAAGATTTAATTAAGGATTAATTTTGATGATTATCGGGAGAAGGCGATTGCCTTCTCTTTTTTGATTCGAATAACAGGTAAAATAACCGATATGTATATAGTCTTTTTTCAAGCAAGTTTGATATAATGAAATCGGAAGAATATGGGAAGCAACAATTTAAATTAAATTGATAAAGGCAAACCTATCGGGAGGTAGGGACGCAAAGCCACGGGCCTTAAATTCAGGCAGCCGGGTTACCGATTAAGTAACCAGAAAACCTGCCTGAGCCTGCAAGCGCTAGCGGGTTTTTATAATTACAAACAGTATAGTCTTGTTAAACTCAATTCTAAAATCTACCCAAAGAAAGAACTTGAAAAACTCACATTATATCCAGTTCCCATCGTATTATAAGTATAAAAGTGAAGAATATAACGTACATGGGACTTACCTTATCATTTATTACCCTGTCTGATTAGAAAGCGATATTTAAGGATGGAATGATTCGTGCGTAGGTTATCACAACGGATTTTATTTATGTTAACAGTGGATGCAATGTTAGTCATTGCAGCCATGTTCTTTGCTCTGCTTTTTAGGTTTGATGGCGCAATACCTCCCCAGTACTTGCATTCACTTCTAAACTTAATACCACTTTTAACCCTTGTAAATCTGGGTTTTCTTCTTGCCTTCAAATTATATGGGAGGATATGGGAGTATGCCAGTTGGGGCGAACTATTCTCCATAATCAAGGCTACCACCTGCAGTATAATTACCGTAATGGCTGTCATTGAAGCCATGCAGCTACGGGGATTGCCCCGGTCAGTCTATATTCTTGGCTGGCTGTTTACTATTGGCATGATAGGAATGGCCCGGCTATGGTGGAGGATAAACCGTGATTATTTCCACAAGAATAAACAACATGGAACGCGTGTGCTTATTGTCGGGGCTGGAAATGCGGGTGCCATGCTGGCGAAAGAAATACAATCAAACCCTCATCTTGGAATGGAAGCAATAGCATTTGTTGATGATAATCCGGAAAAACAAGGTCGTATGATGTTAGGGCTGCCTATTAAAGGAACCCGGTATGACATACCAGAGCTAGTAGTTGATCTGGAAATAGAGGAAATCATTATCGCCATGCCTTCGATAAAGGGTCCGCCGATGAGAGGCATAATTAATATATGCGAAGAGACACCAGCCCGTCTAAAAATAATACCTCATTTATACCAGAGCAATCAGGGTTCTATTATGGCCCAGATACGCAAGGTAAATATGGAGGACCTATTGGGCCGGCACCCGGTACAAATAGATTTAAAGCAGGTATCAGGCTATTTACAGGATAAAATAGTACTCGTGACCGGTGGCGGCGGGTCTATTGGTTCAGAACTGTGCCGGCAAGTTTTAAAATTTCATCCGCGGCAGCTTATTATCTTGGATGCCAGCGAGAATAATCTATTTGAAATTGAGATGGAACTGAAGGGGGCTGGCTGGGGGCATAACCTCGTTATTCATTTAGCAGATATTAAGGACCGAGATGGAATGGATAATTTATTCCAAATGCATCGGCCCCAAGTGGTATTCCATGCGGCTGCGTTCAAACATGTTCCAATGATGGAAAGGCATCCGAAAGCTGCGCTTGAAAACAATGTTCTGGGAACACATATAATTGCAGGACTAGCTGATAAATACCGGTGTCAGACCTTCATTCATATTTCTACCGATAAGGCGGTCAACCCCTCCTCGGTAATGGGGGCCACTAAGAGAATATCGGAAATAGTTATTCAGGACATAAACCGTACATCCAGTACTACATACGCCGCAGTTCGTTTTGGAAATGTGCTGGGGAGCAGAGGCAGCGTTATACCTACCTTCGAAAAACAGATAGAAGCAGGTGGTCCAATTACTGTGACCCATCCGGATATGACACGTTATTTCATGACTATTCCGGAAGCCGTTGAACTGGTTATTCAAGCCGGGGCAATGGCCCAGGGTGGTGAAATCTTTGTGTTGGACATGGGTGAACCGGTTAAAATTGTAGACCTGGCCCGTGACTTAATCAGAATATATGGCTATGAACCCTGGAGAGATATTGACATAGTGTTTACGGGAATTCGCCCTGGAGAGAAATTATTTGAGGAACTTTTTTCAAACCGGGAAGAAGTAGCCGCTACCCGTCATGAACGGATATTTATTTCCCGTAAAGAAATAGATCAGGGCTACCTGGATATGGACCAGAATATTGAAGCATGGATTAAGGAGACTGCTAGCAATAAGGAAGCTATAATGAGATTGTTGGCCAATCTGATCCCAGAGTATCAAAATCCTGAATATCAGAAGAGTACTTCAGCAAAAGTGGTACCTATAAAAGCCGTACATATGTAAGAATCAGATCTCATACATCTAAAGGTTATGCAAATTGTTAAGTGGAGGTCAACTATGAGGCTTATTGATATTCACTGTCATATACTACCCGGGGTGGATGATGGGGCAAAAAATATCGAGGAATCCATAGCAATGGCTGAACTTGCTTATAAGGATGGAGTAAGGGTCATAGTAGCTACTCCTCATGTTAGAACCGGCGTATTTGTCAACCATAAGCAGGATATTCATACAATGGTTAAAATCCTAAACGATGCCTTAACAAAGAAAGGTATTGATGTAACGATATTACCCGGAGCCGAATATCAATTGGAACCGGACCTACCCCAGCGTTTGGCCGATGGTAAATTAATGACTCTTAATGATTCCGGGCTTTACCTCCTAATAGAGCTACCTACTGATATAACTCCCGTGTATGTG
>JAXDBN010000165.1:0-3045 GCA_034678805.1 Syntrophomonadaceae bacterium | reverse complement strand
TTTATACATCTGCTCATCCATACACTTGATCCCTTTGCCGAACATGAACTGCTGCCAATCCCCTGGAATAAATTTAAGAGCCGCGTGGCCGAAATTAGTCAAATCTGCCCCCATATGGCTGCGAGTCTATGCTTACAGAAAATTGCTCCTCGAGATTTGCGCGCAGAGCGATTTTTTAAAGCCACCTATACATTTGTACCCTGTGATATCCTAGTAAGCCAAGGTGATGCTCTAGATGTAAGTTCAACCGATCATGTTTTCCTAGAATTATTGAGGTGTCAATTAACTGAAAACCTATCATATGAATACTCCAGTCGTCGAGAGCCATGCGTCCGGTAGTTGAGAGCCACCCGTCCGGCCAAACGGGAGCCACTCGTCCGGAGCTAGAGAGCCAGGGAGGGTTTCTTCGGTACAATGAATTAATGCACAAACGTGTAAATTCATTTACTGGGAGGTCATACCATGATCCCGTACCGAGAAATTATCCGACTCCACTGTCAGGGGCTAAGCCAACGCAGTATCGCTGCAAGCTGTAAATGCTCCCGCAACACCGTTGCCAAGGTAATTGGCAGAGCGAAAGAGTTAAATCTTTCATGGCCGCTGCCAACTGAAGCCACCGCTGGTGATTTAGAAAACAAATTCTTTGATAAACCATCAATACGTGATACCGGGCGGTGTTATCCTGATTTAGAGCATATTCATAAAGAAATGGCCAAATCAGGAGTAACCTTAAGGCTTCTATGGGGCGAATACTGCGAGGAATGCCGACAAAACCGAAAACAGCCTCTTATGTACTCGCAGTTTTGCTACCACTATCAGGAATATGCCCAGACTAAAAGGGCTACCATGCATATTCCCCGTAAACCCGGTGAACAAATCGAAGTTGATTGGGCCGGACAGACCATGAACATCTTTGATCGCGATACCGGAGAGGCATTGCCAGCATATATCTTCATCGGAGTGCTGTCCTACAGTCAATATACCTACGTAGAGGCATTCCTGTCACAGAATCAAGAAAGCTGGATAACCGCCCATACCAACATGTATCGATACTTTGGAGGCGTCAGCCGAATACTGGTCCCGGATAATCTTAAAACCGGAGTAACCAATCCTGATCGCTATGATCCAACCATAAACAAAGTCTATCAGGAGATGGCTGAATACTATGGTACAGCAGTAATCCCGGCCCGGGTACGAAAACCCAAGGATAAACCTAATGCCGAAATGGCAGTCAGTATAACAACCCGTTGGATCGTTGCTGCTTTACGTAACCAGAAGTTCTTCAGTATTACTGAACTCAATAAGGCGATTGAAGAAAAACTTGAACCTTACAATCACAAACAGTTTCAAAAGAAGGACGGTAGTCGTTACAGTTTTTTCGTTAATGAAGAAAAGCCAATGCTTTTGCCATTACCAGCCCAACCCTATGAGATAGCAACCTGGAAAGCTGCTACCGTGGCATACAATTGTCATATTCAGGTGGAAAAGAACTATTACAGCTGTCCGTCAGAGTATCTAAAACAACAGGTTGATGTCAGGATGACACGTAATGTCATCGAGGTCTTTTACAATAATCATAGAATCTGCTCCCATGTAAGACTGCACGGACGACCGGGGCAATATAGCACGGTTCCTGAACATATGCCTAAAGCGCAACAGGAATATGTTAAATGGGATTCCGCCCGATTCATCTCCTGGGCTGAAAGCATTGGTTCCTGTACCGCTACTGTGGTCAAGGCTATCCTAAATGCCTACAAGGTAGAACAGCAAAGCTATCGAAGCTGTATGGGTCTTTTAAAACTGGCTGACAAATACTCGGTCAACCGCTTGGAAGCTGCCTGTAAAAAGGCTTTATCTTTTACCCTTAACCCCAGCCTGAAAAGTGTCAAGACGATTCTTTCCACTGGCCAGGACAAGGTTCTTGATGAAGCTCCTGCCTCAACTGTAAAAAATAATGCTCAATACGGATTTGTCCGTGGCGCAGACTATTACGGGAGGGCTGGCGAATGACAACAAATCAGGCTACGATAAACAAACTTATTGAAATGCGTATGACCACCATGGCTGAAGGTTTTCGTCAGCAATTAAGAGATCATTCGCTTACGCATCTTTCCTTTGAAGAGCGTATGAGTATTTTGGTAGACGCAGAGTATATCAGCCGTAAGAATAATCGCTTGAAAAGGCTTATCAAAAAGGCTGATTTCGATCAGGGCTATGCCTGCATCGCAGATATTAATTACAGTGCAGGCAGGAAACTCAAGAAATCGCAGATCGACAGCCTGGCTACTTGTGATTACATTGACCAAAAGCACAATATCATTATCATGGGTGCTTCCGGCTCCGGCAAATCATATCTGGCCTGTGCCTTCGGCCTGGAAGCCTGTAAAAGGTATTACTCCGTAAAATATATTCGCCTGCCGGAGCTACTGTCTGATCTGGCAGTTGCTCGCGGGGAAGGCATATATAAAAAAGTTCTTGGTCAGTACAGTAAGCCCAATCTATTAATCATGGATGAATGGATGTTGGTGTCTTTGACTGAAACCGAAGCCAGAGATTTATTGGAGATTATCCATTCTCGTCATAAAAGGGCTTCCACTATTTTCTGTTCTCAGTTCATGCCAGCCGGCTGGCATGGCAAAATCGGAGAAGCTACGCTGGCGGACGCCATCTTGGATCGAATCGTCTATGATTCACATGTGATTGAAATCCATGGCGGTGAACAAGAATCCTCCATGCGTGAGTTATATGGAATCCACAATCAAATAATGGTCTAATCGAGTCTTTGAAATCCAATGCCGCCCCTTCGTACGAACGATGAGATAATTGGCTCCCGTTTGCCCGGACGGGTGGCTCATAATTCACCGGAACTATGGCTCACTGTTGCCCGGAACCGTGGCTTTCTGAAGCCGGTGTAAACAGCGGGATGTGCGCTAAGCACAAATTTATGTATTTTACAATTATGGAAACTAATTGTTCTGTATGGTAATAAACATGTAGAAGCGTTTTATAAACAAATTAAGTCATTCATAATCACCAATAAATAAA
>JAXDBN010000164.1:0-26295 GCA_034678805.1 Syntrophomonadaceae bacterium | reverse complement strand
AAGCTCATCCAGCCTAAATTTCTTGTGGAGAGCCTGCACCGCATTTTCTACTTGGTCCTCATTCACTATGCAGGATATTTTAATTTCGGAAGTACTGATCATATGAATGTTGATCTTTTTATTGCCCAGGGCATCAAACATAGCTGCGGCCACTCCCAGGTTGCTCTGCATACCTGCCCCTACAATAGAAACCTTAGCAACATCAGTGCTGTAGGACATTCCAGTAGCACCTATCTTATTTATGATCTCATTAACTACCTGATGGGCCTTTTCGACTTCAATCCTTTCTATAGTAAAAGCAATATCATTACGATCGTCACGCATGGCGCTTTGAATTATCATATCCACGTTAATGCCATGATCAGCCAGCATTTGAAATATTGTACTGGCCACGCCAGGGTGATCCGGGACATCAAACAGGGCAATCCGTGCCACATTGCAGTCATGGGCAATACCGCTCACAACTCTTTGCTTCTCCATTTTAGCTACCTCCGTTATTAAAGTACCAGGATTATTATTATTAAAACTATTCCTCACTTCAACATCCACATTATAAAGCATGGCAAACTCAGCCGCTCTGGGCTGCAATACTACTGCTCCAAGGCTAGCCATCTCCAGCATTTCTTCATATGATATTTCGGACAATTTGCGCGCATCCTTCACAATCCGCGGATCTGCCGTATAAACACCATCAACATCCGTAAATATAATGCAATGATCAGCTTTTAAGCTGGCTGCCAGTGCCACCGCAGTAGTATCCGAGCCGCCTCTTCCCAAGGTAGTTATTTCCTCTTGGGGTGATATGCCCTGAAAACCAGCTATAACCACTACTTTACCATTTTGAATTTCACTTTTGATACGTTTGGTATTCAGGCCTATAATACGAGCTTTGCCGCTTTGCTCATCGGACTTGATCCCGGCTTGCCAGCCGGTTAAAGAAACTGCTGGACATTCCTGTTTTATTAAGGTTAAGGCCAACAACGCTGCAGACTGCTGCTCACCGGTAGCCAGCAGCATGTCCAATTCTCTTTGGGGAAGTTGTCCTCCTATGCTCCAGGCTAGCTCCAGCAGATCATCGGTCGTATCACCCATGGCTGAAACTACCACGACTACGTCATTGCCTCGGTTCTTTATCTCAGCAATACGATTGGCTACATTTTCTATCCTCTCCAGGTTCGCTACCGATGACCCACCGAATTTTGTAACCCACAAAGACAATTTCTTTCACTCCTTTTAGTCCTGAATACCTTCAAGCCTAATGACGTTATTTATTGCATCTACTATTTCCATCCCTTTTAATGTGGATAATGAATTCTGCAGGTGTTTTTCTTTTACCGCATGAGTTATCATTATTAACTCTGCCTTATCTCCCTTGCTTGCCTTCTGGATAACGGAGGCGATGCTGACATCATTGGCTCCGAAAACCCCTGCAATCCCTGCCAGTACTCCAGGGCGGTCGGTGACCGTCATGCGGATATAATATTCAGCGCAGAGTTCATCAATAGGCAAGATTTCCTTATCCTCATAGCAAGTGCAGCCAATCCGGGAATTTATTTTAAACGCCATATTGCGTCCAATCTCAATAATATCACCTACTACCGCACTGGCAGTAGGCATCTGCCCAGCTCCACGGCCAAAATGCATGATTTCTCCAACCGCATTGCCGCGGACGAAAATCGCGTTGAAAACGCCGTTAACATTGGCCAAAGGATGTTTTACCGGAATAAAAGCAGGGTGGACCCGGGCCTGGATTTTGCCATCAACGTCCTTGGCAACTGCCAGTAGTTTGATGACAAACCCTAACTCCCTGGCATAGATTATGTCCTTGGGAGTAATTGCAGTGATACCTTCTACATATACATCGGACAGGGTAACCCGGCTGTTAAAGGCTATCGACGATAATATGGCAATTTTCCGGGCCGCGTCGAAACCTCCTACATCAGCGGTTGGGTCGGACTCAGCGTAACCAAGTTCCTGGGCCTCTTTCAATACTTCATTATAGTCGCGCCCCTCTTGGCTCATCATGGTTAGGATATAGTTGGTGGTACCGTTAAGAATACCGATAACTTCCTGAATCTGATTGCCCGCCAGTGATTGCTTCAATGGATATATTATGGGTATGCCTCCGCCTACACTTGCTTCAAAATAAAAATCTACACCGTTTGCGGCTGCGGCATCAAACAATTCCTTGCCATGCTCGGCTATGAGGTCTTTATTAGCAGTGACTATATGTTTACCCTTGTTCATAGCCGCAGTGATATAACTAAGCGCCGGTTCAATTCCCCCGATAAGCTCCACTACAATATCTATGGACGGATCGCCAACAATATCTTCTATATTACTGGTTATCATCCCTTCAGCCAGGCCTAATTGTAAACACTTCTGCTTATCTTTTTCCAGGACTTTGGTTATTACGATCTCAGAACCAGTTTTTGCACTGATAGCAGTCCGGTTTTGATCCAGAAGTTTTACTACTCCTGTCCCTACAGTCCCGCAGCCTAGTAATCCTATCCTAATCATATAAATACCTCCCGATTTCGACATTATAGCACTTGCTATCCAAGAGGGGCAAGGTGATTGGATTCATCGCCATAAGACTTTCTTTTGACAAGTATCTTTCACGCGAAATGACTCCGGCATAAACAGAACCCGGAGTCAAATATTTTTTCGTCACCCTATTCCAAAGCGGAAGAAAACGTATTCAATTTTGCTCCAAACTTTATTAAAGCCAATTAGAATTTTAATGTCAAGGCAGCCGATAAAATAGAAAGGGACGCATCACACTGCCAGGCAGCAGATACGTCCCGATATGGCGCCTTGCTTACTATATTATTATGCAGATCAATCCTCCGCTACCCTCGTTGACTATCCGCTGCAGGGTATCCTGCAATTTCACTTGTGCATTTTCCGGCATCCTATGGAGTTTGTTTTGAATGCCTTCGCGGACCAGGTCATGCAGTGATTTGCCAAATATATTGGACTCCCATATCTTGGTGGGATTCTCCTCAAATTCATCCAGCATATAGCGCACTAGTTCTTCAGTCTGTTTTTCGGTGCCTATTATTGGAGTTATCTCGGTAGTGATATCAGCCCTGATAAGGTGTAAGGATGGAGCCTTGGCTTTAAGTTTAACTCCAAAGCGGCTGCCATGCCTTATTAATTCTGGTTCCTCGAGTATCATTTCTTCCAGCCGCGGGGTCACCACACCGTAACCAGATTCCTTAACTTCGTTCAATGCGGGGGAGATCTTGTCATACTCCTTCTTAGCAAAACTCAAGTCTTTCATGATACGAATGATGTCCTGATTTCCCTCCACTTTAAATCCGCTTACATCACTTAAAGAGGTATAGAATAATTCATCCGGAACGGTAACGTCAATAATTGCGGTACCAGTGCCAAGATTCATCTCTTCCAGGCTGACAAAGCTGACATTGGTGATATCAGATAATCGCTCAATCGCTTTATCTATGTCCCGAACCTTCTGTATATCTCTAAGTACATTGCGAATAGCTTCTTCCAAGTCGGCCCGCAGCCAATAATCTTCATCCAGCTCATCCACCCAAAGCGGCAAGCGGATATTAACCTCTTGGACTGGGAATTCATACAATACTTCTTCTAAGATGCTAAGGATTTGTTCCGGGCTGACATTAGCGCTATCCACCGGTATAATAGTCGCTTCATACTTACTGCTCAGTTCGTCTACCAGCGCCATAGTCTCCTTGTCATAAGGATGAACCGAGTTAAGTAAGACTACAAAAGGCTTGTTAATTTCTTTTAATTCGTTTATTACTCTCTCTTCGGCCTCAATATAGTTACTGCGCGGGATGTCGCTTATGCTTCCGTCTGTAATCATCACAATTCCAATTGTGGAGTGATCAGCAATTACTTTCCTGGTCCCTATTTCGGCTGCCTCTTCGAAGGGAACCTCATAGTCAAACCAGGGAGTCTTTACCATGCGAGGTTCTTCATCTTCTTCGTATCCGAGCGCTCCTTCCACCGCGTAACCGACACAATCAATCAAGCGAACCTTGAGTGATATGCCATTTTTAGTGAATATTTCGACCGCTTCATTGGGTACGAACTTCGGCTCGGTAGTAGTAATAGTCTTGCCAGCGCCGCTTTGGGGTAATTCATCTTTGGCACGTTCTCGTTCATAGAGGTCTTGGATATTGGGCAGTACCATTAATTCCATGAACCTTTTGACAAAGGTTGATTTACCTGTTCTGACCGGTCCTACTACTCCTAAGTAGATATCTCCCCCCGTTCTTTCCGCGATGTCATCTAAAATGTTATTTCCTTCCACTTCTCTTTCTCCCTCCCTCGGATTTAGACTTTTTTATTCGGCATCCTCCCTCCGAATCAGGATAGCCTTACAAATGGGCATTGCGATATAACACTATAAATATATTTAAGGGTCATCGGTAATATAACCAGAAAAGAAAAAAAGTGTGATATTTACCACACTTTCTTCCAGATCAACTACATGGGGTTTAACTGGTTACATTAAATTAACAAGATAGTCTCTACCATTCCGTAGATAATCCCCCAATATCCTCGGTTTCATTCTTCTTTTGCCGCTGCATGAGCTCTAAAACAGCTTTACGGGGATCATGGTTCTCATATAAGACCTGATAACAGGCTTTGGTGATAGGCATTTCTATGCTTCTCTCCATGGCCATTTTATAAACAATACGACAGGTATGCGCTCCTTCCACTACCATACCCACTCTTTGCAGGGCCTCTTCCAAACTTAAGCCCTGCCCTATGAGTTCTCCCGCCCGACGGTTTCTTGAATGATGGCTTCCGCAGGTTACCACCAGATCGCCCAGCCCGCTCAAGCCAATAAATGTCCTGTTGTCTCCTCCAAGGGCTACGCCCATCCTGATTATTTCGGTCAGGGCTCGGGTCATTAAAGCTGCCATAGTATTATCTCCATAACCAAGTCCATAGGCCACACCTGTCGCGAGAGCTACCACGTTCTTTAATGCTCCTCCTAACTCTACCCCGGCCACATCAGGATTGGTATATACACGAAAAGCCGGCGCCATGAACAGATCCTGAGCCAGGAAAGCTGTCTCCTTACTTCTGGATGCTACCGTAACTACAGTAGGCAAGTCCCTGCCTACTTCTTCAGCGTGGCTGGGACCCGACAAAACTGCATATCTGCTTATCGTTTCAGTTCCTAACACATCCTCGACTATTTGCCCCATCCTCATACCAGTGGTAATCTCAAGTCCTTTAGAAGTATTAACAATGTATGTATTAGCTTGCAGGTATTCTTTTGCCTGATTTAAAACTGATCTCATGGCCTGAGAAGGCACAGACAATATAAGCCATTCTGCCCCTGCAATTGCCTCATCCATATTTGAAGTAGGGAAAACGTTAGCAGGGAGTTCAACTCCGGGTAAATATTTTCGGTTCTCGTGATCAATAGAGATCAAGTCGACTCCGTCCTCAACTCTACCCCACATCGCCACCTGATACTCATTATTTGCCAATAGGCGCGCTAAGGCAGTACCCCAACTGCCAGCCCCCAATACACATATTTTTTTCATATACTATAATCACTGCCTTATATTGCTTTTTGGTTTAATTTACTCTCGGTACCCTGGCGCAGTCTTTTAATATTGCTCCGATGGCGGAAAAGAACGATGGCCGCCAGTATGAAACCCATAACAATATACTGCCAGGGCTGGTGAGTAAAAATAACTAAGATCGGAAATAAAATTGCTGCGCAAACTGAACCCAGGGATACATAGCGGGTGGTCGCAGCGATAACCACCAATACCAACGCCTCCAACAGACAAAGCAGGGGCATTAGGGCTAACATTATTCCAGCTGCCGTGGCCACTCCTTTTCCGCCTCTAAACCCCAGGGATAACGGCCAGCAGTGTCCAACCACGACTGCCACTGAACAGATAGCCGCCAGACTTATCCCACCAAAATAATTCCCCAGCCAGGCCGCTGCAAATCCCTTTAAAACATCACCAATCAGAGAAGCAACAGCAATTTTCACTCCTAACGAGCGCAATACGTTTGTAGCTCCAATATTCCCAGTTCCTTTGGTTCTAATATCTACCCCGCCAAAATAACGGCTGAAAATATATGAAAACGGGATTGATCCTACCATATAGGACAGCAAAACCAGCAGGATGCCAATTTCCTTCATTAACCCTCTCCAACCTTTCCTCTCCCGAATTATAGAACTAGGTTTCAAAAGTCATGTTTTATTCGTTCTTTTCACGCTTGCGTACAATCAATTTTATCGGTGTGCCTTCAAATCCGAAATTTTTTCTTAATACATTATCCAGATAACGCAGATAAGAAAAATGAACCTTTTCCGGATAATTAGCGAAGAACACAAATGTAGGAGGAGCTGTCTGCACCTGGGTAGCATAGTAGATCTTAATCTTCTTGCCCCCACCGCCCGGCAGCGGATTCAGCAGCATAGCTTCATTTATCACCTGGTTGAGATCAGAGGTTTGTATTCGCCGGTTATGCTGGTCAGATACAAAATCGACCAACTCCAATATTTTGAAAATCCTCTTTTTGGTTAAGGCAGATACGTATAGTATGGGGCAGTAGGCCAAGAATTTGAGTTCTTCCCTTATATCTTTATCGAACTTATTCATGGTTTGCCCATCTTTCTCGATCAGGTCCCATTTATTGACTATAATAACACTTGCCTTGCCCTGTTCATGTACATAGCCGGCTATCCTTTTATCCTGCTCAATAACACCTTCATTGGCATCCAGCATGATCAAAACAACATCAGACCGTTCTACGCTCTTCAAAGCCCTGATGACACTATATTTTTCGGTTGCCTCGGTGATGCGTGATTTCTTACGCATACCGGCTGTGTCTATCAAAATATAGCGATTGCCTTCATACTCAAAAGGAGTGTCTATTGCATCCCGTGTAGTCCCGGGAGTATCACTGACAATCACCCTTTCCTCGCCCAGCAAAGCGTTAACCAGCGACGACTTGCCAACATTAGGCCGGCCTACGATAGCAATTTTGATAGCTTCTGAATCTTCCTGGTATTCCTCTGCTGGAGCGAATTGTTCCACTACAGCATCCAAAAGCTCATTAATATTTCGGCCATGCATAGCGGAAACGGGGATAGGATCACCTAAACCTAGTTTGTAAAATTCATAGTACTCCAACTGGCGATCAAAATTCTCGACTTTATTGGCCGCTAACACCACCGGTTTTTTGCTCTTGCGAAGCAGGTTGCTGACCTGCTCATCTTCCGGGGTTATTCCCTCCTGGGAGTCAAGAACCAAAACAATTACATCAGCTTCTTCTATCGCCAGTTGCGCCTGTAATTTTATTTCCCGGGCGAAAATATCGCCTTCGTCAAAGCGTATTCCCCCAGTATCGATAATGACAAATTCCCGTCCCGCCCAATCAGTACTATCATATAAACGATCGCGGGTAACACCAGGAATATCTTCAACTATTGCCTTGCGAGCTCCTGCGAGGCGGTTAAAAAGAGTTGACTTGCCCACATTCGGTCGGCCCACTATTGCTACTACGGGTTTGGCCATATTTACCTCCATTTTGATAAGAACAAAATATATTTATTATTTGCCCAGCAATGATTCTACCAAGCCAACAGCACTGGTTTCAGCGATAATAATATTAGCCCCGCTGGCCGATTTGATATCTTCGATTACAATATCATCGAGCAGCATATCACAGCTGTCACGCAACACTATATCCGGTATGATCACGTTACACCCCAGGTAATTAGTGCTCAACGCTGAAATAATGTCACGGCCGGTTAGGAGTCCGGCAACCGATACTCCGCCGCCAAAAAAAAGGTTTGAAACTACAATCAGTTCAATCGAAAGGCCTTTTATACGATTGAGTCGCTCCACTATAGGCCTCAGAATATGTTGGGCTGACTCCCCACTCACTATATAGGTTTGGTGATCCGCCACTGCAGCAGGCAGAGAGGGCTCAATCTCGTAAAACTCATCCATAAAAATGCGGGAAATACCAATTCCATTTTCAATCTGGCAGAAATCATCATAGTAGTGGGCAAAAGGTATATCCTGCCCGGCTTTTAAATAGAACTCGTCAGCCAGGTAAACTAACCCTATCCCCATTTGGTTTCGGAACTTAGTCTGGAACCGATCTACAGCTTTAATAGTAGCCACTGCCAATTCGCGGGAAACTGGCTGCAAAATCGGTAAAGTCTCCCGGTATCGGGTTAATCCTACCGGAACAATACCGATCGAAGCTACCCCTGGGTACATTGACGCTAATACCTCTATTGTATCTTCTAAGATAGGTCCATCATTCCAGCCCGGACATAATACTATTTGGGTATGCACCTCAATACCATTGTCGCACAGTCTAATTAAATCCTGTTTAATGTTCCCCGCTCTAGGGTGATTTAACATTCGCTGGCGCATCTCAGGCTGAATGCAATGCACTGAGACGTATAGCGGGCTCAAATGCATGGTTATGATTTTCTGCCAATCGGTCTCCTTGAGATTAGTGAGGGTTATAAAGTTTCCATTTATAAAAGAGTGCCTGTAATCGTCATCTTTGAGGTAAAGGGTTGGGCGTACGTCTGCCGGCAACTGGTCGACAAAACAGAATACGCACCGATTCTGACAAGTTTTTATCCGATCAAACACCAAATCATCGAATTCAATGCCTAGTTCCTCGTCATAGTCCTTTTCTATCTCCAGTAACCAGACCCCCTGATCGGATCTATCTATTTCTACAACCAAATTATCATCCTGAGCATAAAATTGATAATCAAGGATATCGTTGATTGGTTCCCCGTTAATCGAGAGTAGTGTACTGCCGGCGGCAATTCCTACTTCAGCTGCGATACTGCCACTCCTAATGCCGGTGATCCGACCTGACAAAATTGCATCACCCCTACTGACAGGTAATAAAAACCATGCCGTTTATAATTATCATGTAAAATCAGTAATGGTGCAAGACAATCAGAAGGGTCAGACCTGCTTTAATCAAATCTGACCCTATCCTGTAATTCTTTAACCTGTAAATTGATTGTATCCACTTCCCTGGTCAGCAAATAACTCACCACATGGTTAACCGTTCTCTGTAAAATTTTCAGCCGGGCTGCCCGATATAGTCTGATTATGGTCATCTCCGCTTTTACTGATATAGGCTGAATCACTAGCTCCTTTTCGCTATGCCCCAATATGGCAGCCAGTTGTTCGATCGACTTGCGGGTCATCCCGACTTCAATTCCGGCTCCCAAGCTATATATGCGGTTGCCGGCACTATCAAGCCCAATCAACATCGGTTCCCCGTTCGATTCAGCATCGAAGTCGCCCCAATAGCATAATGGGCTGAAATCGTTGTTTATATGCCTGCCAAGGTATAAATGGGCGGCAACTGTAGGGTGATATATTCCTATAGTACCTAAAAATATAACGTTCATAGATATTTCATAGGATAATCAGAGATCTTAAATCTGGTGATTTCCACCAGATTTACAAGATGCATAAAGGCCTTTCGCGTTCCCCAGCTGACTATTGGCCGGCCAATGGAGGTTAGGCCTAGACGGCGTGAAGTGAATCCGCCTATTTTCATACTCCAATTGACCCGCTTCATACAATCCACCATTATAAGATCGTCCTGATCTCCAAATATTTTGGCGATTCCCGTTAAAACTGTGCTATAGCGGTTGCTAAAGCTTTTCTTGCCAAAAACGTATATATCGTTGTCATTTTCATCTGTACCCATATATCGTATCTCTCCAAAATCGGCATCTGTGGTTTTGTCGTAATATGGAATCCGCATCAGTTCCTCTTCGGTAGGGACCTTCTGGCTATCGAGCAAACCCAGGTGCAGTGCCGCAGCTGAAACCGATGAATGTGAACCTCCGAAACAATGATAAATTATCTTCATGGTTCCACCCAATTCAATTAACTCACTTAGATAACGAGCCTTTGTTTAACAGATAAAACCCCCCGATTGCTGCAGCAACTACCACCAGCATAATCAAAATCGTCGTTCCGGCTTTTTGATCTGATGCCGGTTTTTGTGCAGGTGAGTTGCTTCCGTCACCGGCGGGAGAAACCCCCAAAACCGTTGGCAATATACTGGCAAAAGCTTTTACGCCTTGTTCAGCCGCGTCCTTATTATTAGTATGCGCTCCCACTTCAATCAACATAGCCCGGGGGCTGAGGTCCTGGTTATAGGAGCCTTTCCCCATATATATTCCATTGGATAATCCCGGCGCTTTTTGGTCCATGGCGGCTTTCAGATTTTTGGCAAATTCCAAATTGCTTTTACTGTTAGGATTAGTACGACCGACCACAAGTTTTATTTTGGTTGCTTGCTGACCATTGACCTGAGTTTGATATTGGCCTGGTGGAACCGCGTCTCGATGGACGTCTATAATGGCATCAGGGCCACTTTTAATCAAAGCAGCGGCGGTTTTGCGCGAGCGGTTATAGGCGTTAACATCATGCGGATTATGATTCTCGGTATTGTATTCTACATCAAAGCCAAGCTTTTTCAATTCTTCAACGAATACGGCACCTACATCATAAATACCACCGTTTCCATCGATGCTTTCCTTACCATCACCTGGTACGTAGGACTCATCACTATGGGTATGGTAGACCGCGATAGTTGGTTTAACGCCCTGTTTCACGGTGGGTACAGCACCATCCATTACACCAATTGCAGTCGTCTCTTCGCCGAAAACAGGCATGTCCTCTTTTCCCTGGTATACGCACTGAGCGGTAAAACCGTTCACTTCCGATACCAGGTACTTGGAGTTATCTGCAGCTATATAAATGTCCCCGGGATTAACCTCAAGGGCTGTTTGGAGAATAACATGATTGTCTTCATTCACAAGGGAGAAATATTCTCCTGAAGGACTTTCTACTTCTGCCACGGCAATGCTCCCGCAAGTCGATACTATTAATACAGCCATTATCAGCCAGGATAACAGTCTACGCATTACTATCACCCCTTTCATCGCGGCTATCCTCTTCTCGCAGCGGTTTTTGGGCCGGATTGGGTTCGCGCAGGTTCTCTATCAACTCGGGAGGACGTCCTTCAGTTTTTGGGCCGCCTTGCATTCTTTCCAGGCTTTCCCCAATTAGTTCGGCCAGCAATACCGCTAAAATACCAGCCAGGATTAATGAATCGAAAGCCCCCGCTCCGCCCACATGAACTGTTCCGCGCAGACCAGTGCGAATCAGGTAAATATACTGGGCAATATCCAGGGACAGCACCCCCATAACCGCCGCAAAGAAGGCCCCGCGCCGGGACCGGCCGGCTAGGTATCCAACGATACCTGCGATAAGCGGATAAATATAGATGGTATCGATAAAAATATCTTCCGGCTCTGCCCCTAAGTAACGGGCCGCTAAGTATAGAGCTAAGCCGGTTACAATCGCGGCTATTAAGGACCGGACCTTTTCCCATGCGGTACCAGCACCCAACCATACATAGATGGCCAGAATAATGGCTATAGAACCGCCAATATTTACCGTAACCCTACTACCTAGCGGCACATCGATAAAACTTCCAACAATGATGGCGGCAATTACAGCCAAAGCCGCCTTGTCGCTTAACCTCATTTTATCTAAGACACGGTGAGCAATCCCAAAATAAATCAGAATGGACACTATTACCAGGCTAATCAAGCCGACCGGAAAATTAAGCATTGAGGTAACCATCCCTTTCCTAATAATCTTTTGTCATCAATAGCTAAGACTTCGAATATTAGGTTTCCCAGCCGTTGGTCGGTTTATGTAAACAGGTGAGACACAACAAAACCCGCCTTAGGCGGGTGACAAATTTTTTATCTCAAATCAAGTTTCCTGCGATTTGCAATTAACTTAATAGCTTATCTACATTATTGTTTTTTCCTAGCCGACCAAATGGAAATATCGATATCCCGGGCTCGAAGCCACTCAGCTGTACGCCCCATAATAATGACCGGTTTAGACTGCAAGGATCTGCAATTAGATGCTCCGCTCATAAGAAATATAGCTTCTAGTTGGTAAATTAGTCTGGTCATTTGGCGGTATAATTCATCCCCTTGCTGCGATAATTTCAGAAACCAGCCCGTCATGCCGGCAATTTCCGCCCCCATGGCAATAGCTTTGGCTATGTCGTATGCGGTTCTGATACCGCCGGTAGCAATTACCTGTAATGGCAACCTTAGAGAGAGTATTTCAGCCAAACTAATAGCAGTAGGAATACCCCAGTCATCAAGCTGCTGATCAAAATTCCCATGACGCTGATCCTCTATGGCCAAGAAATTGGTCCCACCACATCCGCCATTATCTATGATCTTAATGCCTACATCAAATAATTTCCGGACTACCTCCCGGGAAAAACCAAACCCAACCTCTTTAGCTATTACAGGTACCGGTGAATCGCTCGCAATACGAGCTACATTGTCCAAAATACCTCTAAAATCACGATCTCCTTCAGCCATGGCCATTTCCTGAGCCACATTAAAATGCACCTGCAATCCATCAGCGTCAATTAGATCAACCAGATAACATGCCTGTTGTGCTTCCAGGTTAGCACTGCAATTCGCAATGATAATTCCATCCGGGTTTTCATCACGAACGACGGTAAAACTCTTTGCCGCCGACGTATCCTCAAGGGCAATTGTCATTGATCCAACCGCCATACCCAAACCAAATTGATGCGCCAAAGCGGCTAATGTTTTATTTATATTGTAGGAAGAATCTATCCCTCCAGTTAGTGCATTGATTAATAGCGGATAGCGTAATGTTTTACCCAAAAATTCGGTTTTAAGATCAACTTCCTGCCAAGCCATTTCAGGGATGGAGTCCGGCACCAGGCTGATGTCTTCAAATCCGTTTTTTACCGGGCCATCAGGAGTCTTTAGAGCAAGGGCCAAGTGCTCGGCTTTACGTTTATTTCTTATTTCAATACCTCCCTGCTATCTGGATAGCTAAGTTCAAGGCATCAATGTCATTCACATTTAGAAACATTTCCTCCGCTACCCCATAGGCCTCAATCTCATCGCGGGTGATCTTAAGAGCGTTTAGTTCATCAAATATACGGATTAATTTGACCCGGTTAGTCTCCAGACAATCAGTTAATATGGGCAAGCACTTACGGCTGTAGACTGCGGTCAAGGGCTGCAGCAGACCATCAATTTGCGGTACCACACTATCATATTCCCCTAGACGCGAAATCATCATTTTTACCAGGTCCATATTCATAAAAGGTACATCACAGCCCATTACAAATACGCTTTCATTGCTGGAATGGTATAATGCGGAATGAATACCGGACACGGGCCCCATACGAGGATAAACATCCGGATAAATCGGCAAGCCTAGATGTTGGTATGCTTCTGGATCATTGCTGATAATCATGTTTTCTTGGAATACCGGGATAAATTTGTCTATTATTATACTGATCACCGGTTTACCTGATATCTGTGCAAAGGCCTTATTAAATTTCATTCGGGAACTTTTGCCCCCAGCCAATATAACTCCACTGGTATTCATACTATTTTTCTTTCCTTACTATTATTCCCGTATCCATTTAAATTCGAACTATAATCTTCTAAACGAAGGCTTAGGTTTAATTGAAAAAAACCATATGCAACAAGCTATCATATTTAGACAAACAAATCGGAAGGTTCGCGATTAAGATGCACATAAGGCACCTCGGTTAAACCGGCCTTCCGAGTTAATGCAGCTATTAGTCTTTTGAGACGGTCTCAGCTGCCACCTGGCAGCTTAATATCTAACTCCTCATCCACCTGTCCCGGCGGCCGCACAACCATTACAGGCATCCGCTACCGGTCTGCTAACATCCGGCACCGGTCTAGCCGTATTAAAAGATGAAAATAATTGCGACGGATTAAAAGCTCCACACTGGGGGCATTTAACCTTATCCTTGTCTGCATTAGATATCATTAGGTCGAATTTGTGGCCACATTCTTTACATTTAAAATCAAATATTGGCATAGTGTTGTCCCTAATAGCTAGTCTGCTACTTCGGTTGGAACCTCTGGATTTTGTTCTTGATCTTGTTTATCCAAGTATTCCTTGACTTCGGTCTGTTCGGCCTCTTGCGCTACTTCGCGTATGGATAAGCCGATTCTCTTTTCCTGAGGATCTATACTCAGAATTTTTACTTTGACTGGCTGGTTTACGCTCACTACATCCTGCGGTTTCTCCACCCTGCGATTAGCTAATTGGGAGATGTGGACCAAACCGTCAACCCCCGGCTCAATTTCAACAAAGGCCCCAAAGGGAGCTATTCTAACCACAGTACCTTCAACAACATCTTCTTCTTTGTACTTCTCAACTACTTTTTCCCAGGGACTCTTTAGTAGTTTTTTACGACTGAGTGATACTCTCTGTTTTTCGCGGTCCAAACCCATAATATAGACATCGATCTCTTCTCCTTCTTTGACCACATCTGACGGATGACTTATCCTAATGTGGTCCATTTCGGAAACATGAAGGAGACCTTCAAAACCACCCAGATCAATAAATACACCATAATCAACTACCCGTTTAACCCGGCCTTTTACTGTCTGTCCTTCTTGAATATTGGCCCAGAATTCTTCTTTTTGCCGGGCTCTCTCCGTTTCTACCAGCTGTTTGCGGGAAACTACAATTTGCGAACCACGTTTCTTATGGCGGTTAAATTCTATTATGTTAAACCTATATGTTTTACCGATATAATCATCTAAATTTTTTACATAACCATCCTCAACATGTGATGCGGGCAAGAATGCCACCACTCCAATATCAACCAGCAGTCCGCCTTTAACGCTGCCAGTGATGATACCTTCAACCTGACGTCCCTCATTGAAATCCTCTTCTAGTTTGTCCATGGCTCGTTTGGAATCAACTTTCTTCTTGGATAATAGAATGGTCCCATCATCGTCCCATCTTAAAACCAGGACTTCCAACTGATCTCCTATCTTAACCAATTCCTTGGCTGAATTTACGTCTTTGTTGGTCATCTCGCGGAGCGGAATGATGCCTTCGGACTTGCCGCCTACGTCAACCATAACCTCATCATCGAGCACCTGAATGACTATCCCTTTTACAATGTCACCTTTACTGGGCATAGCCAAATCCGCCATTTCTGCTTCCATGCGAGCGAAATTCTCTTCTTTGCCTGTATCGGTGCTATCTTTGATCTCAGTGTTTTCAACCATTTCTTGTTGCTCCTGTGGAGCACTGTCGCCAAACTCCGTCATCCTATCTAATACCTCCTTAATAATCCAGTCCGGGGTAGAAGCCCCCGCGGTTATGCCCACCTTCTGTATGCCCGCTAAGGCTTCCGGTTCTATATCGGCAGCGGACTGTATCTGCCAGGTTAGCACCCCAGTTTTCTGGCACTCCTGCGCCAGAGTTCTGGTATTTGAGCTGGTCTGATCGCCAATTACTATCATGAGATCTACGGTCTTGGCCAAATCACGTGCAGCTTCCTGCCTTTGCCGGGTAGCTGCACATATCGTGTTAAATACCCGTACTTCTTGAGCTGCAGGTAATAATGCTGCGGCAACCTCGTAGAATTGACCTTCATCCTTTGTTGTTTGCGAGATAAGCCCCAGTTTCTTATTCCCCCGCCACCGCTGAGCCTCGCTCGGTTTATTTACGACGGCAGCTTTATTTTGGCAAAAACCAAGAATCCCCTTCACCTCGGGATGTTCCGCATCCCCAAAAATTATTATATCATAATCCTCACTAATAAGTAATTCAGCGACTTCGTGTATCCTTTTAACCAGAGGACAGGTAGCGTCCCTGATCAAAATATTACGCGACGCCAGGCGCGTTACCACGTCTGGAGATACTCCATGAGTTCTGATTATCACTCCATCGGTATTGATATCATCAATATTATCTATCGGGGAAATCCTACGGGCAGAAAAATATTTCACTACCTCGTCATTATGTACCAGCGGTCCCAGGGTACACCACCGTTTGTCAACGAGGCTAGTATCTTCAGCTATTTTGAAGGCTCTTCTGACACCGGAACAAAATCCGGCTTTATTGGCCAGTATAGTTTGCACCTTGTTTACACCCCGGTCATAATTATACATATTTCGGATAATGGCTTGAAAATCCTTCTTTATTTTACTAAAAGCCCATTTATTTCGTTCATAATGTCTTCACTTATCTTTTCCATACCTGCTGAACCTATCCTTTGACCTTTAAATTCATCCAAGTATATGGGCTGGCCTGCTCTTACTATTAACGGACGCAACCACCCACAAGGAAAATAATGTCCTGTACCCAGGCAAGCTACAGGAATTATAGGTGCTCCAGATTTGAGAGCAATCATTACCACCCCGGCCTGGGCTCTTGCCTCGCCAGACCTATCTCTGAACCCTTGCGGAAATATTCCCAGCATCTTTCCCTCTTTCAAGACCTGTAAGGACCGGCGTATCGCTTGACGGTCCGGGTACTCTTTATTGACCGGGAAAGCGTTTAATTTTGTAAACACATAATTGGTGATTGCATATTTGAATAAGGAGGCCTTACCCATAAAACAAATGGGCCGTTTCATTGCTATGCCCACTACAATAGGATCCCAGTTGCTTACATGATTGGGGGCAATGATCGCTGCTCCAGAAGAGGGTATATTCTCTAGCCCCTCGGTTTTTAGTCCTAAGAAAAAGAAAATAAGCCGCCCTATTGCTCTGGTAAAGGTATAGAACATTTAGTTCCCCCCAATAAACGAGAGGATCTCAGTTAACACTTCTTCAGCATTATAGGATGAGGTATCAATCACGATAGAATCCGGTAATATCTTCAAAGCGCCTACTGGTCTGGCTGCATCCATTCGATCCCGGGTACGCATATCCGTAAGGACTGACTTTCCATCTACGTCAAACCCCTGATTTTGCATTTCCAGCAATCTACGTTCCACTCTTTTCTCAAGATCTGCAGTGAGATAGAACTTGAAATCGGCATCGGGCAAAACCTGTTCGCCAATATCGCGTCCATCCATAACTACCCCGCCATGTTTCGCCATTCTTTGTTGCTTTTGTACCATTATTTCACGGACCCCAGGATGGGCTGCTACTCTTGATACCGCTTTGCTTACCTGGGGAGAGCGAATAACTTCAGTAAGGTCTTCACCCTGGCAGATTATCCTCTGTCCGGCGTCTATTTTTTTTAGGAAAGATATATCCAGAGCATCAGCTAAATTAGTCAATGCCAATGAATCGTCCAGATCGATGCCAGCTTGCATGGCTTTCCAGGCCAAAGCTCTATACATGGCCCCAGTATCTATATATATATAACCTAGCTGGGACGCGAGTGCCCGGGCCAAGGTGCTTTTACCAGCACCTGCTGGTCCGTCTATCGCAATCTTCATACCCTTACCTGCCTTAAAATATTCTAATTTATTCTAGCATAACACTTGGGACGGTAAAAGAATGGATCAACAGAGTCGCTGCTCTATAATGCTTTCAGCATTTTTGGCAAGGTTTGTAATTCAGCATATTATTTGCGATAATTTAGACAATTAAAACCTAAACATACCGCAAGGAGTGAATTGAATTGCCGACACCCAGCAGCTTTTCCCTGAAGTTTCTCCGCGAAGAACAACACCTAATGCTCCCTACTGTTACTACGATTAAACTAACCCAAAGCCTTTACGATGCCTTATTTCAGTACGTATTAACACCAGAACAGGAAGTCCTGCTTAAACAATTTATCGGAATGTTGGAGGATCATATTAAGAGCAAAGACCGCTCCCCTTTTTCGGTACCTATTAAGGACTTAGAGTTTCTGGATGAAGGCTTGGAAGAATTACGTCTTTTAAATTGGATAGAGATTCCTGTAGCGGTTTTCGAACTGACTATAGAAGACGCCACCACCATTAACTTCGAGGAGCAAAACCAGTATATTGCCGATTTACTTGAGCGTCTGACTATATTTAGTCGACCCGCTGACAGCAATCTAATCTGGATTTATCCTTATATCATGGTAAGATAAAATGCAAAGATCGAATTATTGAAAAAAGGAGGCAGAGAGAATGGATTTGAAAGGAAGCAAAACCGAGGAGAATTTGTGGAAAGCCTTTGCCGGTGAATCACAGGCTCGCAACAAGTATGACTTTTTTGCCAGTCAAGCTAAAAAGGAAGGTTATGAGCAAATAGCCGGCATTTTTGATGAAACCGCCTTCAATGAGAAAGAGCATGCCAAGCGTTTTTACAAACTGCTTATGGGCGGATATGTACACCCGACCGAGGAAAACCTTCTGACTGCTGCTCTTGGCGAGAACGATGAACATACAGTTATTTACCCTGAAATGGAGAAGGTGGCCCGCGAGGAAGGCTTTACTGAAATCGCCGATGTGTTTAAGGAAATCGCTGAAGTTGAAGAGGAACACGAAAAAAGATATCGTAAGCTTTTGGATAATATTAAACGAAACATGGTGTTCAGACGGCCCAGTCCCGTAAAATGGAAATGCCGTAACTGCGGGTACATACACGAAGGTACTGAGCCACCCGAGGTATGTCCGGCCTGTGCTCATCCCCGGGCCTACTATGAAGTACTGGCTGAAAACTACTAGGAATCATTTGCCGATCAATTAGAAAATCCGTAACAATAGCCAGCAAAAGGTCATATTCGAAATCTCGAATATGACCTTTTAAAAATTATGTAAGCAAAATTAGTTTTCGAATTGCCTTTTGGAAGGTCATGAATCTGGTTCTTGAACCTTGTTAAGCTTTCCCAGAGGGAAACGAGCACCCGAAGGTACCGGCATGACTTATCCTTGACAATTTCCGGTGACTTTCTTATCGTTAGCGTATTGATAACAATACAGTGAGGTCGTACTTTATGAAAGTAATTATAATTGGAGCTGGCAAAGTCGGGTTCAGCATGGCCCAAATGCTGTCAGCCGAAAACCACGATGTCGCTATAATTGAACAGGACCCTGACCGTCAGCGTATCCTCGAAGAGGAGTTAGATGTACAGGTTATTGATGGCAGCGGTTCCTCGACTTCCGTACTGGAAGCGGCTGGTGTACATAATGCGGATATGCTTTTGGCGGTTACTGAGGTTGATGAGTTAAATATGGTTGCCTGTATTCTGGCAAAAAAATACGGCACCAAAACCACCGTAGCCAGAGTGCGCAATCCTGAATATCTGGAGGTCAATGAATTCTCCTTGAATGAATTGATGGGCATCGACTTATTCATTAATCCTGAGCGTATTACAGCTCTGGAAATAGCTCAGATCATAAAAAATCCGGAAGCCCTTAATGTAGACTATTACGCCAATGGGAAAATTCAGCTCCTGGAGTTGGAGATAAAAAACGATTCTTCTTTACTGAACAAACCTATCAGTTCTCTGGATTCGTCCCTTCCATATAATATTGTGGCCATAAACCGCAAACATTCAATGTTAGTGCCCAGCGGCAGTGATGTCCTTAAGCTGGGTGACCACATCCAACTAATGGCTCGAAGCACTGACATGAAAGCGGTGGAACGATTACTTGGGTTTGCCACCCGCAAAATTGACAGAGTCACCATTTTAGGGGGCGGCCGAACTGGCTTTTATGTAGCCCATATCCTGGAAAAGACACAGTCAGGAATCACTGTTAAGATTATTGAGCGGGACCGGGAGCGGGCTGAATTAATATCTCATCGTTTGAAACAAGCTTTGGTTATAAACGGGGATGGCAGTGACTACCGTTTGCTTGAAGATGAGAATGTCGGTGCATCAGATGTTTTTGTAGCTGTGACGGATGACGATAAAGTGAACCTTTTGTGTTCACTAATTGCCTCAAACCTGGGGGTGAAGAAGACTATCTGCCAAATGAAACGAACTGAAGCAATCCCTCTGGCTGAGCAGATCGGAATCGATACCTTGCTAAATCCGCGGGTATTAGCAGCGGGCGCAATAATGAAGTATTTACGGGTAGGCGATATTATCTCGGTTACCGTGTTCGGTGAAGAAAAGGCCGAGATGCTGGAGCTGCTGGCTCACCCTTCTTCAACAGTTATAAATAAGGAGCTCAGCCAGATTAATTTCCCGCGCGGTTCGGCGGTAGGGGCCGTCTTGCGGGGAGAAGAAGCCATTATCCCTGACGGCAGTTTCCAGATCAAACCCCAGGACCGTTTAATGGTATTTGCCTTGCCCAAGAGCATCCATAAAATCGAACGCCTCTTTCAAGCAGGGGGTTTTTTATGTTGATCAGGCCTCAGGTAGTTATGGGTGGCATTGGCCGACTGGTGCTTATTATCGGTATAGCTATGCTAACATGCCTTTTTTGGTCCATTCCTCACCATGAACCAGAGACCATTGCAATTGTGAAGTCAGCAGCCGTAACCATTGGGTGGGGAATGGCACTAAGTGTTATGTCGCGGAATATCAAGGGTATTAACTTCAAAGAAGGGATAGCGGTCGTTAGCCTTGGGTGGGTAGTTGCTTCGGCATTTGGCTCTTTGCCTTATATTATGTCCGGTTATCTCCCATCCTTTGCCGATGCTTTTTTTGAAACGGCTTCTGGATTCACCACTACCGGGGCCAGTGTGATCAGCGATGTAGAAGTCTGGCCCAGGAGCTTGTTGTTCTGGCGCTCTCTGACCCAATGGCTGGGCGGTATGGGGATTATCGCTTTGCTAGTGGCTATGCTCTCCGGCTTGGGTGCCAGAGCCAAACAGTTATTTAAAGCTGAGGTCCCAGGTCCGGTGTCAGATAATGTAAGCCCCCGAATCAGGGAGACTGCCCGTAAACTATGGATAACCTATGTTTTCATGAGCCTAGCCTGTTTTTCATGCCTGGCCGTCTTGGGCATGGACGTCTTCGACGCCTTCTGCCATACCTTCGCTACTATGGCTACGGGAGGATTCTCCACCAAAAATGCCAGCATCGCTTTTTATCCCAGTGCCGCCATCCAATGGACTATTATCTTGTTTATGTTCCTGGCTGGATCCAATTTTGCGCTCCACTATTTTTGTTATCAAAAACGCAGCCCTTGGGTCTATTTAAAAAATTCTGAATTTCGGCTGTATCTTGCGATCGTTACCGTTGCCACCCTTATATTATTTTTCAGCCTGCAGGATAAATGGGCTGCGGCTGGATTGGAAGGAACATTGCGGGCCGCCTGCTTCCAGATCGTATCGATGGTTACTACCACCGGGTTTGCCACGGCTGATTTTGCCCTGTGGCCTCCCCTGGCTACCACCCTGTTGCTGATCATGATGTTTGTCGGGGGATGTTCAGGTTCAACTGGAGGAAGCATCAAACCTGGGCGTTACCTGATTATTTTTAATCGCACCATAATTGAAATGAAAAAGATGCTTCACCCCAAAGCGATTTTTCCATTACGTTTTGGGGGCAAGTTGATAAGTGATGATCTGCTTATCAATGTATTGCAGTTTCTGTTTTTATATTTTGCCTTCCTAACGGCAGGCATACTGGTTTTAACCGGCTTGGGTATAGACATGGTCAGCAGCTTCTCAGCCGTTGCTACCTGCCTGGGCAACATCGGACCGGGTTTGCACCTGTTTGGACCAACGCGTAATTTCAGCCCAATACCCGATACTGGCAAATACGTTTTGAGTTTGTTAATGCTGGTTGGAAGGTTGGAGATTTACCCGATCCTGGTAATCTTTATGCCTCAATTCTGGCGCGAATAAAAAACAGCCAAGCCGCGATCTGGCTTGGCCGTTCACACAATTAATATTTACTTAATTTCGTCCATAGGTTCTATAACTTTGGTGGTCTGCTTCTCGTATCACAATGTTTCCGAAAATTACTTGGTTCTTATTGCATTACTGCATTCATCCACGATAGTCTGGGCCAGACCAGGCAACTTAAATGCCGCCCGGTGTACGTCAGGGTTATAGTATTTAAGCCGATAATCCACATTGATAGGATTCTCTGGGTCATATTTCTTCGAACCTATGGTGAAACTCCATAATCCGCTGGGGTAAGTAGGAATGCTGGCCAGGTACAGCTTGGTAAGGGGAAAACTATCTCCAATACCGCTAAATGCTGTTTTAATAACGTCACGATTGAAAAAAGGCGATTCGCTCTGAACTACTAACATGCCATCATCCTTCAAAGCTGCAAAACATTCTCGATAAAATTCGGAACTGAATAAGGCTACAGCCGGTCCCACTGGTTCAGTTGAATCAACGAAAATTACATCGAATTCATTGCGGTGGTCTCTAACATACTTGATCCCATCATCCACAACTACCATTGCCTTAGGTTCATCAAAGGCACAGGACAACTGGGGGAAATACTCCCGGGAGGCTTCAATTACCTTGGCATCGATCTCGACCAGGGTGGCTTTTTTAACCAAGGGATGACGCACCGCTTCTCTCAGCGCACCGCCGTCGCCACCACCGATAATCAGAACATTTTGGGGCGCTGGATGCGAGTTCAGGGCAACATTAATGATCATTTCGTGATAGACATACTCATCGGCATCCGTAGTCATAACCATCCCATCGAGCAGCAGCATCCGTCCGAATTGTTCCGTGTCGACCACAGCAAGATGCTGGAATGGGGTTTGCTCAACTTTTAAAGTCTCACTTATTTTACAACTGAATCCCAACGATGGGGTTTGATACTCGGTAACCCAGAGATCCATCTGGTTTCCTCCTTGAAATTAATGAACTATCGGAAAATAATAAGAGCCTATAATTAGTACCAAAGCGGTACTGCCGCAAATGCACAACCGATATTTTCTACAATATGTTCGGTAGCCGCTAATTTCACCTCTTGAAGTTCCAGGCCGCGCATCCGAAAGGCTTCCTCCACCATTTTGGTGACCCTTTCTTCGGCCTCTTTTTTACTGCATTTGCCGGAAAACTCCATGATCACTCCAAAGGAATTATGTTTGATTCCTACCGCTACTGCTGCTGAAATAAGTTCTCCAGGTTCGGAACTAGTAATATAACCGTAGGCAATTGGCAGCAGAGAACCCGGGGGAATCACTAGATCAGGTTCATAGGTACAATCCGGAGGCAGTATACTACTTACTTTTAAAAGATTGGTATTACCAACCCGGGCCTTCAGCAATGCGCCGTCAAAAGCCGTTAATGATGTCTCTCCCTCAGAAGAAGCGGCGGTTACAAAATATTTTTTAGGCAGTGGCAACAATGGAAACACCTCCAGAGTTTTTAATAAGCACAACAGAATTATTATATACATACCCTAATCAAAAATAAATAAAAATTTAGTCAACTTGGGAACGTCCCAAATGTACTTCCCTTGCTATTAAGGGGCTATTAAAAGTATATGTTTACAATCCCTGAGGTTCGTCTGCTTCGCTCTGGGTTGAATCCTTCAAACTGCGCAGGTATTCAAGGAAATTACTCACCGATTTACGACGAACCTTCTGCCTTGGGTATATCACGTATAAATAGCGTTTAGCGTCAATTTCGTCAAGAGGGATCGCTTTAATATTTCGCATTTCAATTCTTTTGATGGCCCAACGGGACACGATAGAAATACCAACGCCTGATTCTACCATGGCTAAGACTGCTTCCGTGCTGCCGGCTTCCATATAAATGTTAAGTTCCTCCTTGCGAATGTCATGTGCGGACATAAGGCCTTCAATTGCTTTACGCGTTCCCGAACCTTTTTCACGGAATATCCATCTTTCATTTAGAAGGTTTTTTAATTTGACTGCTTGGTAGACTGCCAGTCTATGGTTCGCAGGTACCACAACCACCAATTCATCTTCCAGCCAGGGGAAACCATCCACTTTACGGTTGTTTATCCATCCGCCCACAATACCTATATCAATCTCACGTTCGCCCACCCGGCTGAATATTTTTTCGGTATCGGCTATATCCATACTGACGCTTGTGGTGGGAAATTTGTCTTTATACAACTTGATCAATTGGGGTAGTATATATTGACCAGGTATGGTGCTGGCACCTAAACATAGGCTTCCCCGTCGGCTGTCCGACAATTCCTCCATGGCTCTTTCAGTCTTTTCTACTGCTTTGATAATATCTTTAGCATAGGTGTACAGTATCTCGCCCGCCTCAGTTGGTTTTAATTTACGCCCTGATCTTTCCAACAACAGAACTCCATATAAATCTTCCAGGCTCTGAATCTGCTTGGTCACTGCTGGTTGGGAAATGCCGAAGTCATCAGCGGTTTTGGATAAATTTTGTGACTCTACTACTCGGACATAAGTCTTAAAAAGATTTAGGTTCATCGTAAGAATCCCTCCAAAATAGTGTCTACCGCTTCCCCCTCGCTGAGACCCAGCGACATCAGTTTTATCAATTGTTCACCTGCAATTTTACCTATGGCTGCTTCATGGGTTAACACTGCTTCAGCATCTTCGGCTTGAATTTCAGGAACCGATCTTATCCGGGCCTTGTCCATCAGGATGGCATCACATTCAACATGCCCTGCAGAGGCTGCTCGGCCTACCAGGGCTGCCTTAAATAATTGGTAAGATGTCCCTTGGGCTACTGCTCTTGACAAGATCTGGGCTGATGCGCCAGCACCCTCCATATAAATTGTTATGTCCGATTCTGCGTTTTGGTCCGCCTGCGTCAGCAAACGTTCTGTAATTTTGAGATTGCCTCTAGCTTGAATATGAGCAGTTGTTTTGCGGATTGTGTCATTAACCCCTTTTATCTGCACCATCTCCATTTCAGCGCTTCCGCCTTCTTCTATGATGATGATGGTAGTTGGATTCAGAACTCTCTTGCCGCTTTCGCTGCCTTCCCCATAATGCTTTTCTGTATACTTCAGTTTAGCCCCAGCTTTTACTATTATTTCATGAATGCCATCATGGCGGGATTCAGCATGACTTTCATTATGGATGCCACAGCCCGCTACTATGGTGGCCTCAGCATTTTCGCCAACGATAAAGGTGTTGTAAACCTTATCCTGCAAGCCAGGCTGGGTAAGCATAACCGGAACATGAACAGTTTCATCAATTGTACCTGGTTTTACTTCAACCACCAGTCCAGTCCCGTCAGCATTGGGGCCAACCGATATATTTGGTGATGAATGTCTGATAACGGCTTTTCCATTGAGCCTTATATTTAATGCGCCTTTAGGCACTTCTTTAAGATCAGCAATGGCCTCAAGCAGGCTCAAATCCAATTTATTTAATGCCATAATTAATTTCCCCCTGGCACTGATTGCGCGCCTTACATTCTATCTCATCTTTGATCGTATGCCATATTTCGGCAGGAGTTCCCTGGGCAACGATCATGCCGCCTTCCACCACAATGATCTCGTCGCATACCGGGATAATTTTTTCATTATGGGTGATTACTATTGCGGTCTTGTTGGGATTGTTTTTATAGGTAGTCATTATCAGCCCTAATAATTTTTGGATCGTCCACAAATCCACACCAGCTTCAGGTTCATCAAATATGCTGATAAGTGGGTGACGGAGTAAAAGCTGGGCCATTTCGATTCTCTTGATCTCTCCCCCGCTTAAACCGGTTCCCAGATCACGCTCCAGGTAGTCCTCGGGGCATAATCCTACATCCCTGAGACTGGAACGAACCTTCAAAAGGTCAGCTTGGGGAGCGGCAATTGATAACACGTTCTGGATGGTTAATCCTTTGAAGCGGGGCGGCTGCTGAAAGGCATAACCAATTCCTAATTTAGCTCTTTCGGTTATACTCAGGCTGCTAATCTCCTCCCCGTCCAGATAGATATTTCCCTGGTTCTGTTTATATATACCCATGATCACTTTGGCAATAGACGATTTACCGCCGCCATTAGGACCTGTAACAGCATATACTTTTCCTTTTTCAAAGGTTAGGTTGATACCTCTCAGTATTTCAATCTTATCCCCACTATCGTTATCTACCTGCATTTGAATATTCTCAAGTCTAAGCATTTGACCACCACCTTACATTTTTCGATAACATTTTAGCATAACTTTGATTTATAAGTCTAATTAACGATTCCCAATAAAATAAGGGGACGAACCCCTTCAGCACGTTCCCCTATATCGTTGCTATGAAAAGCAACATTAATTCATTGCAGACAATACAAATCATCTTTATTTTCCCGTAGGATTCACAAAAAACTATGATTGATAGAATCGGCCAATTTTTCGCAATCTTTGATAACGAAGTTCGATTAAATCACTGATGGGAATTGCACAAACCTCATCCAAATATTTCTTGAGATTTAGTCTCAGATCATCCATGAAATTATGTGCTTCCAATAAATTAACATTAGAAGGTTCGTTGATAATTTCGTCAATGATCCCCAATTCTTTCAACGAGGATGCGTTCAGCTTGAGAGACTCAGCCATCTCGTCTGCTCTTCTGGCGTCACGCAATAGAATGGATGCACA
>JAXDBN010000163.1:0-3499 GCA_034678805.1 Syntrophomonadaceae bacterium | reverse complement strand
GTTTCATTGTAGAGGCTTACATTGCCGCTTACGACCGGGGTATCCAGGGCCTTAGCGGCCTCGCTCATGCCGGCAATGGCATTTTGCATTTGCCAGTAGATATTTGGTTTTTCGGGATTGCCGAAATTAAGACAATTAGTAAGAGCTAATGGTTTGGCACCCACACAGGCCAGGTTGCGGGCGGCTTCACATACCGCCATCATTCCTCCCTGATGGGGATCAAGGTACACCATCCGGCTGTTGCAATCAGTTACCAGGGCTATACCCTTACGGGTCCCTCTTACCCTTAATACTGCCGCGTCCCCTTGACCGGGCAGTACCGCGGTATTGGTCATAACCTGGTGATCATACTGGCGGTAAATCCATTTTTTGCTGGCTATATTAGGTGAAGCCAGCAGCATTTGCAGGGCGGCCTGCGGAGGCACTTCCGGCAGGCTGGCCAGATCAAAAGACCGGCACTCTTGATAGTATCCCGGCTCCTCCGCGGCCCGCACATAAACCGGACATCCCTCGGTCAATGCCATGACTGGTACCTCTCCGGCTACTTTGTCCCCTTCTTTGACCCTAAAGATACCATCATCGGTTACCTGGCCGATAGCAACTGCGTCCAGTCCCCATTTATCAAATATCTCTTCTATCTTTGCTTCAGCCCCAGGCCGGGGTATGATAAGCATCCGCTCCTGGGATTCCGATAACATAACCTCATAAGGAATCATACCTGTTTCGCGACGCGGTACCTTTAGTACGTCAACCTCAACACCGAGGCCTTTTTTACTGGCGGTTTCGGCGATAGAGCTGGTCAAACCGGCTGCCCCCAGATCCTGCATACCTGCTACCAGATCATTCTTGATCAGCTCCAGGCAGGCCTCAATCAGTAACTTCTCCATAAAGGGATCGCCGACCTGTACTGAAGGCCGTTTCGAGGCAGATTTTTCGGATAGTTCCTCTGAGGCAAAGGTAGCCCCATGGATTCCATCCCGGCCGGTTTTGGCTCCCACGATCATTATACCCGCCCCGACCTCATTGGCTACCGCCAGGGCTATCTCTTTGTGATTAACCAAGCCCACACACATCGCATTGACCAGGGGATTACCCTGGTAGGCTGGATTGAAATATACCTCCCCGCCCACGGTAGGAATACCCAGGCAATTACCATAATCGCCGATTCCGGCTACCACTCCTGACAAAAGCTCCCGTACCCGGGCATCTTCCAGCTGTCCGAAGCGCAGCGAATTCAAGCTGGCGATGGGCCGCGCCCCCATGGTGAAAATGTCCCTGACGATGCCGCCTACTCCCGTGGCCGCACCCTGATAGGGTTCAATCGCCGAGGGATGATTATGGCTTTCAATCTTGAAGACCAGGGCCTGGCCATCTCCAATATCCACTACGCCGGCATTTTCTCCCGGCCCCTGAATGACTTGGGGCCCCTCGGTAGGGAAGGTTTTTAATAATGGACGGGAATTCTTATATCCGCAATGCTCCGACCACATAACCGAAAACATGCCGGTTTCCAGATAGTTCGGTTCCCGGCCCATTATAGCGACTATCTGCTGGTATTCTTCATCAGTGAGGCCCATCTCCCTGTATGTCAGTTCACTCATTAGCGTCTCCCCTCCTGAAAGGCTTGCAGCATGGAAGCAAATATCTTATACCCATCCGTCCCGCCCAGAATTTCTTCTGAACACCTTTCGGGATGGGGCATCATTCCCAGTACATTGCCGCCTTCATTCATAACTCCGGCAATATTGGCTATTGAACCGTTGGGATTACCTGCGAGGCTTTCCTGACCGGCTTCGTCGCAATAGCTGAAGAGAATACGGTTATCTTTTTTGAGAACAGCCAGGGTTTGTTCATCACAAAAATAATTGCCCTCGCCATGGGCTATGGGCACCTTGATTATTTCCCCGGGCAGCAGCTGGTTGGTAAAAGCGGTATCGGTACGCTGCACCTTCAGGTTGGCTGAATCACAGATAAATTTAAGGCTGCGATTACGCAGCATGGCACCGGGAAGCAACCCGGCCTCCAGGAGAATTTGAAAGCCATTGCAAATGCCAATCACCAGTCTGCCCTGGTTGGCAAAGTCTATTACTGCCGGCATTATCGGTGAGAACCTGGCAATGGCCCCGGTACGGAGATAATCACCATAGGAGAATCCCCCCGGCAGGATAAGAGCATCACAGTCTTTTACGCTGGTCTCCTTATGCCAAATGTATTCGGCCTCCTGGTCCAGAACATCCCGCACCACATTGTAACAATCGGCATCACAGTTGGAACCCGGGAATACGATTACCCCAAATTTCATACCTATACCTCCGCTATCTCTATCCGGAAATCCTCAATAATCGGGTTGGCCAGCAGCTTATCGCTCATTTCCTCGGTTTGCTTTTGAGCTGTTTCCTTATCAGTTGCATTCAGCCATACTTCAATGAATTTGCCCATCCTGACCGCCTCTACACCCTGGTAATTCAGCACGTGCAGCGACTTCCGGACTGCTTCCCCCTGGGGATCCAATACTCCCTCTTTTAAGGTTACATATACATTGGCCTTGAACATCTCAAATACCCCCTGAGCGCGGTGCGCAAAATTTTGGTTAAACCAAAGCGGCTTCTATACGCCGGACTACTTCCTGGTAAGCTTCTTCCTCCTTGCCTAAATCCCTGCGAAAACGATCTTTATCTAATTTCTCCAGGCTTTGCTTGTCCCACAAACGACAGGTATCAGGTGAGATTTCGTCGCCCAGTATGACCCGGCCTTCATAAACCCCGAATTCCAGCTTGAAATCCACCAGGATTATACCAATAGAATCGAAGAAACGGATTAGGACCTGATTAATCTTAAGTGCTTGTGCCTGCATAGCATCGAGCTGCTCCTGGGTGGCCCATCCCAATATCCGGGCATGATATTCGTTAATCATAGGATCATGCAAATCATCATTTTTGTAATACAGCTCCAATATCGGTGCTGCCAAAGGGAAACCCTCTTCTTTGCCTACCCGGTTGGCCAGGCTGCCGGCCACCACATTCCTGGTGACTACCTCCACCGGAATTATCTGCAGGCTTTTCACTAGTACATTGCGTTCATCTATTTGTCTGATCAGGTGGGTTTCGATACCTTCCTGTTCCAGCAGCTTAAACAGCAGATTGGATACGCGGTTATTTACGATCCCTTTATTAGTGATAATGCCCTTTTTGGTACCATCGAAAGCAGTGGCATCATCCTTGTACTTCATCAAGAATTCCTTATCGTTATCAGTGGAATAGATCTGCTTGGCCTTACCTTCATATAAAAGTTGTCCTGCCGTCATTTTTCCTGCCTCCGTCTCTCAATTTAAGCCGCAGCGTTCAAATATATAATCAACCTTGGCTGTGTAGATACCATAATTAAAGATGCTGTCTATCTCATTAGAGGTAAAATGCTCCATGATTCCAGCATTTTGCTGCACCATGGCCTTGAAGTCGGTTCTATCCGCCCAGCTCTGCATGGCGGTGGACTGAACCAA
>JAXDBN010000162.1:0-2740 GCA_034678805.1 Syntrophomonadaceae bacterium | reverse complement strand
TGTGACCTGATGCTTAAGTTAAGACCGATCAGCAAGGAAGAACAAGAGGAAAGCCAGGAATTGAAGAAGTTCGATACTATGCCCAACTACGAGATCTATGTTGACAAGAACCGCGACGGGCAGAGTGATATACGCATCCCCATCTTTTTTGACCTGCAGCGCCAGACCATGAGAGACGTTAAGAGGGTGTCAGTTTAATGGCTCCTATGGACAATAATACCAAGCAGCTATATGATGCGCTGGTTAATGCGATTGTCAGTGCGCATATGCAGCGGGGCAATCTTACCCAGGATGAAATGTACTGCCTCCTGTCCCTGCTGGACCTGGCCATGTTAGGCAAAGACGACCATGGTTTTATCCAGGTGCTGCGGGAATGGCAGGCTTGTGTGTCCGATCCGGAAGTTGACGAAATTATCAAAGCCACCCTGCTGAACATTGATTTCAAAAAGCCCGCCTCCGTGCAGTCTAACTTGGAGACTATTCGCGATTTAATAAGGTATAATAAAAAGCTGAGAGATTCCGGAAGCAGCGATTAAAAGTCAGCAATCCGGATATAAATAAAGGAGTATATTACCATGTCCGATTTCGTTAAAAAACAAGCCCGGCCGGAAATATTTACCTTGAAGCCTTATGTTCCGGGCAAGCCGATCGAGGAGGTCAAAAGGGAGTTGGGGCTGGATGACATCATTAAAATGGCTTCCAACGAAAATCCGCTGGGCCCTTCACCCTTGGCCATGGAAGCAGTTGCGGCAGCCCTGTCCAACGTTCATATGTATCCGGATGCCAACTGTTATGAATTGAAAAAAGGCCTGGCCGAATATGTGGGCGCCGATTTCAGCGAGATCTTGATTGGCAATGGTTCTGACGAGATACTGATGCTCCTGGCCACGGCATTTCTGACCCAAGGCAACAAGGTGATTTTTGGTACCCCGACATTTTCGGAATATGAATTTACCGCCAAGATCATGGGGGCGGAATGCATCGAGGTACCCTTACAGGACTTCGCTTATGACCTGGAGGGTATGCTGGCAGCGATTGATGAGCAGACCAAGATGGTTTATATATGCAATCCCAACAATCCCACCGGTACCATTGTCAGTGACGATGCGGTACAGCGTTTTATGGACCGGGTGCCGGATCATGTCCTGGTGGTATATGACGAGGCTTATGCCGAATACGCAGAGAGCCCTGAGTTTGCCAGCGGGCAGAAATATGTGCAGCAAGGGCGTAATGCTATAGTCCTGCGTACTTTGTCCAAAATATACGGCCTGGCCGGTCTGCGGATCGGGTATGCCCTGACCAGACCGGATATCGCCCAGGCAGTGGAAACCATCACAGCGCCTTTTAATATCAACAGTTTAGCCCAGGCAGGAGCCCTGGCGGCAATCAAGGATGCCCCGCACCTGGAGCGCAGCCGCGAACTGAACCGGCAGGGGAAACAGTACCTCTATGAAACCTTCACCCGCCTGGGTATGGTCTATGTGCCTACTGAAGCCAACTTTATATTTATTGATACCGGCCGTAACTGCCAGTATGTATTTCAGTCCCTGCTGCAAAAGGGCGTTATCGTCCGTACTGGAGATGTTTTCGGCTACCCCGATTTTATCCGGGTCACGATAGGAACGCCGGAGCAAAACCAGCGTTTGATAAACTCGCTGGACCAGGTCCTGAACCGGTAGGGAAAGCCATGAGCATGGTCAAGATTCACTATAAGGACACATCAGCAGCAGCAGTGATATCAGCAACCCTTGCAGGGTTTCTGTCCGACATAACCCTGGAGCCTGTCTTTTTGTGTATAGGGTCCGATCATCATATCCTGGATTGCTTTGGGCCGCTGACCGGAACCTTGCTGCAGGCGTATATCCCAACGGTTAAGGTTTTAGGTACCCTGGACAATCCTTTGCATGCCAAGAATATGATCCAGGGAATAACTACCCTGGAACGTTTGAATAGAGGGCGAACCATTATTGCGGTAGATGCATCAGTGGGCAATGAGGATGAGATAGGTCTGCTGCAGATGCGCCCGGGCAGCTTAATGCCGGGCCGGGCATTAGCCAAGAAACTCCCGCCGGTGGGGGACTATACCCTAACCGGGGTGGTTGATATCCGTGCCAATAAACTGGGCCACCTGGGGCATCGCAACAAGCATGCCGGCCTGGGACTGGTTTATAATATGGCGCAGGTATTGAGCCGGTCTATCGGCGATTTTTACCATAACAATTATATGGACGGTTAAATTAAAATCTGTTTATAGCAGTCAATATTTTCGAATTTCGGCAAGAAAGCTGACAGGAGGTAGCAGGTTTGAAACAGTTGATGAGTGGTAATGAAGGCATAGCCAGGGGGGCATATGAGGCCGGGGTAACGGTGGCGGCAGCCTATCCGGGAACCCCAAGTACAGAAATAGTAACCAACCTGGCCAATTGTCCCGGGGTATATGCTGAATGGTCACCCAATGAAAAGGTTGCCCTGGAAGTGGCTATGGGAGCGTCTTTCGGCGGCGCCAGGTCCCTGGCCGCCATGAAGCATGTGGGTCTGAATGTGGCTGCCGATCCTTTGTTTACATTTGCTTATACGGGCGTAAACGGAGGCTGTGTGATAGTGTCGGCCGATGATCCCGGTATGCATTCGTCCCAAAACGAACAGGATAACCGCGGGTATGGCAAGTTTGCCAAAATCCCGGTAATTGAGCCTTCCGACAGCCAGGAAGCCAAGGACTACACTCGGCTGGCTTTTGAAA
>JAXDBN010000161.1:0-3133 GCA_034678805.1 Syntrophomonadaceae bacterium | reverse complement strand
CGATAGTGACTATACTGGTATTGTACCTGTATGGTGCAGCCGATCCGGCGGTGACCGGCTCTCGTTATGCAATGGTATCAGCCCTGGCGGCTGCCCGGGTCAGTGCGGTCATGTTTATAAGCTTCTTAGCCTTTATTTACCTGGCCGGTTTTCCCGAAGAACAATCCGACTTTGCCCGTTCCTTTTTCATGACCCATAAGGCGTTCTTCATCGCCCTGCTCTATGGGGCCGTGCTGGAGGCTGGAGCGGCCGGGGTGGCCGGTGCCATCCAGGCCCTGCTCTACCCGGCGATGAGCGAAAAAGTCTATATGTATATTGCCACCCTGATCGGTTTTCTGGCCTTTACCATATTCGTTGGTTATTTCCCCGATTTCCGTATCGAACATTATGATGAGCGGCGGGAGATTGCCCAGAAGCAGCCGCGCTTTATCGAGGTCCTGTTCGAGTATATCCTGGTGCCGGTAATATTGGCGATGACGGTGGTCCTGCTGCTGTGGGCGGGCCGGACTATCATGGCCGGCATGGTGGTTGACTTCGTCCAGCTGGCCGCCATAGCCACTTCATTTACGATGAGCGGCATATGGCTTTATATCATGGTTACCCATAACCAAAGCGGTATGGCTAAATTCTATCGTAAGGTCTATCCCATCGCCGCCCTGGTCATCCTGGGTTTTGAAGCCTGGGCCCTCTATATTCAACTGGGCAAGTCGGGGCTGAAAATGACCGAGTACAATTTCGCCCTGGTTTGGACAATTGCTTTGTTTGCCGCCCTGCTGCTGCTTTTTATTAAAGATAAGGCCTACCCGGCGATCGTAACATTCACTTGCACCATAGTCCTGGCGGCAGTTCTGCCGTTGGTTGGTTACCATGCCCTGCCTGTCTCGGCCCAGGTAAACCGCCTGGAAAACCTGCTCGTCAGCCAGAACATGCTCCAGGATAACCAGATAGTGGCGGCTGCCACCGAACCGGAGCAGAAGGTGCGTGAATCGATTACCGATGCGGTCAGTTACCTGGCCGGCGCTCCCGATGCCCAGCTGCCCGTATGGTTTGACCGCAAGCTCAATGACAGCCAGGTTTTCAAATCCAAACTGGGATTTGAGCAAACCTGGCCCAAAGCTGAAGTTGTACCTGGCCAGAGTGGTTACCTGGGTACCAACCTGCAGCTGCCGGCAGAGGCTATCGATATCCGGGGATATCGCTGGGTGGTGACCATGGGGCCTGCAGCTGAAAAAGGCAGATCTACTGTTGCTGTTCAGGGAGATAAGGGAACCTATCAAATCTACTGGACCATGAATCCCCCCGGTGTACCGACCCTCAAGATAACCCTGAATGATCAGGTTATTTTGGAACAGGACTTGAATGACTATGTGGATCGGATCACCGCGAAATATCCTCCTTCGACCCAACCGACACAGAGAGGAACCATCGAAGATCTGAGCCTGAAGCTGGACACGCCGGAGATCAGCGTCCTGCTGATTTTTAATAACATCGACATCAATGTTGATGTGCGTGCTGATCAGATAAATTACTGGTTCAGCCTGAACTCGATCTACCTGAATGAGAAGCCCTAGAAAAAGCGGTGTTGGGTAGTGGGCCAGTACCAAAGTATATAAGCATATTTTCAGAGGATTTCTGGGGGAGGCAAAAGATTTTGCCTCCCCCAGACCGTCAAAAAGGGCTGATAGCTGCGTTAATCCGGGGTTCTCGTTCAATCGGCGTACTACAGGTAGCCTCCCTTTATCTTCCTTCGTGTTCACGATTTATAAGGTTTAATAAATTTCCTGGCTGGGTAGGAAATTGGAAATATTTATCGAATCTTAGGTGAAGAGATTTACAGGAAACCAGGGCAGCAGATCAAGGCAGGGAAACGTTCCGAGGCTGTTTTGGGGTCCGATTGATTTTTCTGGTTATAAAGGGAATTTAATGGCAGTAAATGAGCTGGCAAAGGTGTTGATCGCAGTTGGACATGACCCTATTCATAGTATTGGCAGCACTCTTCATTTTTGTGCTGGCGACCAATGAGATAACCAGGCTGCACAGGTCCTATCTGGTCTTTCATTTTTTAATGATGCTGTGGCCTTTCTTTATCTACCTGGTCAATATGACTCCCAATCTGCGCCTGGAATGGATTTTTCTAAAAATAGCCTTTGCCGGGCTGGCTTTTTCAACTTATGCCTGGTTTATATTTTCCCTGGTCTTAATCGGTGCGGTCGACCGCTATAGAAAGAGAAACATATTGTTGGCGGCTGGTCCGGCGATCCTGTCAGCAGCCATCGCAGCCTTCAATCCGGGCTATCTGTTTGTTTCAATGGGTGAACGAGGCTGGGCTGACCGCTTTTTCGGCCCATTGTTCTGGGCGTTGATTTTGATCCAGGTGATTTATGTTTTCGCCGCTATTGGGCACATGCTGTGGGCGCGTTCCAAAACCAGCGATAAAATGTTCAAGGACCAGCTCAGTCTGTGCCTGACCGGTTGTATGTTCTTCGTCACCTTTGCCATAGCCGATATATTAATAAACATTGTGTTTTCCGGGAAGACAATAATTCCAGCCTTAACCTCGATGGGCACGGTTTTGGCAATGGTTTGTTTTATTGTGGCTATTACCAATTATAATCTGGTCCGGATCTTTTCGGTGGCCCAGCGGGAACTGATAGACAATATGGCAGTGGGGATCGTGTTTCTGAACAACCAGGGGATTATCATCGGCAAAAACCGCAGCGCTGACCGTTTTTTGAATCTGGCGCCGGGGCAGGCCCTCAACCTGGATCAATTATTGGATCGGGTGGCTGACCAGGAATTTAGGTACCAATTCACGCATACTTTTAAAAGCAGCGATTTTGAAACCCTGCAAACCGAGGTCACGCTGGGGGAATCTCCCCCCAAGAGAGTCCTGATCAATGTCGGCAAAATTGAGAGCAGCAAAAAAGTACTGGGGCGGATAATCACCCTGACTGACATAACAGAATTGAATAACCTTCTGGACGAGATCAGCCGGAAGAATACAGTTTTAAACCAACAGAATGAGGAATTAAAAAGAATCCAGGAAGAACTATTCCGGATGGAACAATCGCGGCGCAACTTATTGTCCAATATCTCCCACGATCTGCGTTCCCCCATGACTCATATCCAGGGC
>JAXDBN010000160.1:0-11174 GCA_034678805.1 Syntrophomonadaceae bacterium | reverse complement strand
ACTACACCGTCAGCGCTCAGGCCGAAATAAGTCTGAAACCTCCTGACTGCAGCCTGGGTCTGGGGCCCGAAATCACCATCCACAACTATATCGGAACCTGTTATGCTGGCCGGCAGGTAGTTGAGTAAGGTCTGCAGCACCCGTACATCATCCCCGGAACGGCCTGTGCGGAGTGTGCGGCTGCCAAAGTTAAAATCCACTCAATAGCCTCCTTTCATGAATGTCATTGTATTCTATGAAATTTAGGGGCTATTAGTTACTGGTTCAACAACAGTGATAATAATCTGCTCTCATGGGAAGCCTCGAAAAACACAAGAAGGTCGCCCGGTTTGAGTGACCTTCTTGGATTTACTTGCATATTATTGTGGAGGTTCTGCTGTTTTGAACAACAGAACCACCTCGATGGCTAACGGAGAGTTGTTGGTACAAAAGCGTCTATCAATCCGATGACGAAAGCTGCCAGCAATGCGCCGATAATAGTAACGCTCATCATTGATGGGATGATGTATTGTGCCAGGTAAATTACTATGGCTGCAATTACGAATCCTACTATTCCACGGCTGCGCGGCGATACTCTGTCACCCAGTACTCTTTCAATTAAGTATCCCATAATAGCGATAACCGCTGCTGCCGCGATGGCACCCCAAAATCCCGCTACCCGGAAGCCGGGAACGAAATAGCTGATTAACAGAAGTACCAGGGCGGAAACTATGAAGCGAATAACAGCTTGAAACATTGAGTTACCTCCTTATCTATATTATTTGTGCTTAGTTTAGAGTCTCACCGGGAAGTTTAAATTATTCATCGGTCTCTGCATTATCAGGTTTTAGTAAATCGTATCGTTCATACGTTTTTCATTCAGATAGAGCCTGATCTCCAGAAGGGGTGAATAGCGCATTAAGGCAGTGGTCAGTTCTATAGTTCCCAGCACTGCAGAAACAGCGGCTGACCAGCCAGTAAGGATTCCGGCAGCGGACAGAGAGAAAAAGAACAATGACAGGATGTAACGAGTAATGACTGCATTCCGATTAAGCATTTTTTGACTCCTTAAATGTTTATTGGCGAAATTATTAATGCCGGCATTTTAGTATTCAAACTAGATCAACAAATGATGTGCGTTAATATTTGGATGGCCTGATGATTTTGGGCACAGGACTCATTAATCTGTTAAGAATAAACGGACGGTCAAAAAAAACCAGAATTCTACTGTGAACTTTGCCCGGCTGATTGGTTTTGGCCTGAAGACTGGCCTTGTCCGGAAGATTGGTTGGATAGCTTGGTCTGCAGGTTATTTAGATTGGTCATGGCAATTTCGCCTTTGATCATGACTAAATCAGTCTGTTTGGTTTTAACCGCATCCTGAAGATCTGAAATCGAAAACTCAGTCTTGCTCAGCATTTTGCTGTCCACATCCTTGGCCTGTGCACCCAGGTACATCCATTGTTCTCTCATTTTAGGGATATGTTCCTCCGCTTTGGTCCAGTTCTTCTGACTGGCTTCGAAAACAGCTGCCATAATCTCATATTTAACCTGATATAATTCGGCGGGCACCTGGGTGGAGAATAAACGAGCCATATCGGCATAATTTTTATAAAGGGTCAGTGCAGCAGACATACTGGCTTCTAATTGCTGACTGCTTATAGCCTGGGTTAATTGGTCAAGAGCCTGCGAAAATTGGGTGCGGGCTTCGGTGCTCATGCCTTTCTGGACGGCCTCTGGCATTAAGCTGTTCCAGTTCTGATGGATATCACGCATGCCCTGGAATTCCTTCTGCCAATCATTGGCGGTTTGTGTTTGTGTGGCCGTGGTACCCTGGGTTTGCTGGTTCTTAGATGTGGATTGTGTACCGGTGCCCCCCTGGGTTTGTGATTGCTGGCCTTCTTGCTCTTCACCCTGGCTCTGCTTCTGGGTACTGGCGGATTGGCTTCCTTGTTTTTGAGTGTTTTGTTGTTGATTACCGGAAGCTTGTTCTGAGGTTTGTCCACCCTCCTGTTGCCCGGCTGTCGTACCACCCTGCGCCTGAGATGTTTCGCCCTGTTGACCGTTTTTTTGCTGAGGATTTAATTTAATTTGCTGCTGCATCGAAATCCCATTACGGGCTTTCATTTTTTTGTCCAATTCCGCAATGATGGTGTCAAGAGACGTGGATATATTCTGTAATTCCGTGGGCGCCTTGTTCACCTGTCCGTTTTCCGAGGGCTTCTTCTGAGCAGTATTTTTGGAGCATCCGGCTGTAATACTCAGGATAAACACTAATATGAAGACTACGATCATACACGATTTTCTCATAAGGATCACCTCAATTCATTAAATTAGGTAACAACTATTATCAATATGTCCCGTAGACGCTGATAATTTATGTTGTCCAGATTTTTGGTGGTTAATGCTACACCATGATTAACAAGGACTGGCTAAATAGGGCGGTATATTTAACTTTTGGCTGCCAGGTTTGTTTATTGAAAATAAAAAAGCAGTTATAATAGGGAACATGATTATGAATATATTCCTTTGATGTCTTTAAATTGCTTTTTTAAACAATTTTGAAATATTGGGGGGGCGGTAGATTGCAAAACGAAAGTCCAAGCCAGGAGCGGGTAACCTTGCTGACTGTAATTGGTACCGCGTTCCTGGTGCCGTTCATAGGTAGTTCTATAAATCTGGCCTTACCGCTGTTAGGTGAGGAGTATGGCAGCAGTGCTCTTTTGCTGGGATGGGTAGTAACTGGATATTTGCTGGCTTCGGCAGCTCTCCTGCTGCCTTTCGGTCGTCTGGCCGATATAATTGGCCGCCGCAAGGTTTTCCTGACCGGACTGGCCTTATTTACCCTGTTTTCTTTTTTATGCAGCCTGGCTACCTCGATACAGATGCTGGTAGGGTTGCGCCTGTGCCAGGGAATAGCCTCAGCAATGATATTTAGTACTTCGACTGCCATCTTGACCTCGGTTTATCCCCCGGCAAGAATGGGAAAGGCTTTGGGAATGTCAGTGGCCAGTACTTATACAGGACTATCCCTGGGACCGGTATTGGGCGGGTGGTTAAACCATAATTTCGGGTGGCGGAGCATTTTCTATTTAATTGTAATAATAAGTATGGCTGTAACCATTTATACAGCGGGATGGTTAAAAGGAGAATGGAGAGGCGCGGAAGGAGAAAATTATGACGTGTTGGGGACCCTGCTGTATGTAGTAGGGTTGGCTGCATTTCTTTATGGTGTTTCATCATTGTCGACGGTTGCCTGGGCTAGGTATATAGCCATTTTAGGAGCTTTTTGCCTGGTTATTTTCGTTTTCTACGAGCTGCGCCAGCAGCATCCTTTGATTCAGGTCAGACTGTTCCTGCATAATGTCGTTTTTGCCTTCTCTAATCTGGCCGCCATGATCAATTATAGTGCTACCTTTGCTCTTACCTTTCTGCTGTCTATTTACCTGCAGGTTATAATGGGCTATAGTTCTCAAACAGCTGGCATGATCCTGCTTTTCCAACCTCTGATGATGGCCCTGCTTTCGCCGCTGGCCGGAAGTTTGTCTGACCGGATTGAACCGCGTCGATTGGCCACTACCGGCATGATTTTCAGCACACTGGGAATATTCATATTCATTTTCCTGGGTATTGATACATCGATATACCTGGTTATAGCTAATTTAGCCTTGATAGGATTAGGTTTTGCCCTTTTCTCATCACCCAATACCAATGCGGTCATGAGTTCGGTGCAGCCACGTTTATATGGAATTGCTTCGTCCACCTTGGGGACCATGAGAATGATAGGACAAGCATTGAGTATGGCGGTAGTAACACTAATTATGGCTTTTTATCTGGGTGAGGCCCAGCTGAGCCAGGTTGATCCCCGGATTCTGATGTCCAGCATGCATATCACTTTTATGATACTCTTTGTATTATGCTGCCTGGGTGTTGTGGCCTCGGTAGCCCGGGGCAAGGGAACCCCCGAACACATACATGCTTTAGGCGGAAAGGGGCAATCCAGCCAGTGAAGAAAACCGTTCTTATTACTGGTGGCTCCAGAGGTATTGGAAGGGCCACTGCGGAATTATTTGCCGCCAATGGTTATAACGTAATAATAAATTACCTTCGTTCAGCAGCAGCCGCGGATGCATTGGCTGCTAAACTGTCTGAAGCTGGCCATACAGCGATTACCTTTAAAGCCGACGTTTCGAAAAAAGAGCAGGTGAATGCTATGGTAGCCGCTTCCCTGGACCGATTCGGCAGTATCGATATATTGATCAACAATGCAGGTATTGCTCAGCAGAAGCTGTTTACCGATATCACCGCCGAGGACTGGGACGCCATGCTGGATGTTAATGTGAAAGGTATCTTTAACTGCTGCCAGGCAGTAGTGCCTTCCATGATTAGACGCAAACAGGGTAAAATAATCAACGTGGCTTCTATTTGGGGGATCACCGGGGCGTCTTGTGAGGTCCACTATTCGACCGCCAAAGCCGCAGTTATAGGTTTTACCAAGGCCCTGGCCCGGGAGCTGGGCCCTTGCGGTATTCAAGTGAACTGCGTGGCTCCGGGCATTATCGAGACTGATATGAATGCTGACCTTGATGAGGCGGCTAGATACAGCCTCAAGGAGGCGACCCCATTAATGAGATTTGGAACCCCGTCGGAGATAGCCTATGCGCTCTTGTACCTGGCTTCAGACCAGGCGGACTTCCTGACCGGGCAGGTCTTGAGTCCCAACGGCGGATTTGTTATTTAATAGTTAATATATCGGAAATCCAGGATGTTTAGCCGAGTGATTGTCAGATTGCAACACTTGGCAATTGTTTTTGCTGAGTGGTGTGTTATACTGATGTCCAAAAAGGGAGGGGCAACTGTTGAAAATAGCGGTCATAGACGGCCAGGGTGGAGGCATAGGTCGGATTATAGTTGAAAAGCTGCGCCAGGAATTGGGCAATTCCTGCCATATTATCGGCCTGGGGACAAATGCGGTAGCCTCTTCTCTAATGCTGAAAGCGGGAGCCAACGAAGGCGCCAGCGGCGAGAATGCGGTGATTCAATGTGCCCCGCGGGTGGACGTCATTGCCGGTTCAATTTCCATCATTGCTGCCCATTCTTTTTTGGGCGAGCTGACCCCCCGTATGGCTGAAGCCATTGCCTCTTCCAACGCAGTGAAGGTTTTACTGCCTCTGAATCGCTATAACTTGGAAATAAGCGGAGTAGCGGACCAACCCTTGCCGTTGCAGGTAAGCAGTCTCGTCGCCAGGGTGAGGGAGATATATGAAAGCGCTAGACTAATGAAGTAATCTTGATTTTATACCCAAAATATGAGAGGTAGGTGCAGCTATGTGTAAGAATATGCCCCCGCTTGAACTGGCTATTCAGTTCCACGGTCATATCTGTCCGGGATTGTTGATGGGAGTCAGAGCAGCCGAGTTTGCTCAGAAATATTTGGAGGTAAATCCGGACCAGGACGAGGAACTGCTGGCCATAGTAGAGACCAATTCCTGCGGAGTAGATGCTATCCAGGCAGTTCTGGGATGTACTTTCGGCAAAGGCAACCTGATATTTAAGGACTATGGCAAGAATGTTTATACCGTTGCCAGCCGTGAAAAGAACCGGGCAGTGCGTATTGCCCAGAAGTATCTTGCCCAGCCGCACCCGGACAATGCCCGTTACCGTGAATTGAGCTGTAAGGATAGTCTTACTGAGCCGGAAGCGGTGGAAAAGGAGAATCTATTAGCGTCTATTTTTGAGCGGCTGATGACGATTCCTTTTGAGGAATTGTTCAACTGGCAGGAGATAGAGTTTGCCTTCCCCGAGAAAGCTCAGATATATCCTACGGTGCAATGCTCGATTTGTGGAGAAGGGGTTATGGAACCTCGAGCGGTGTTGAATGGGCAATTGTATATTTGTCCCACCTGTGCGTGAAGAAAGGAGGGGATACTGATGTGTGAAGCCAATGTATATATCAACCGGGATGGACGGGAAGAATTGCTGATGGAGGGTGTCGACCGGATTATCCCCGGTGAAGATCAGAATATTTTTCTGGAGAACGTATTTGGTGAACGCCGTTTGGTTAAAGCGCGCATAAAAGAAATGGAATTGGTACGCCACCGTATCATCTTAGAAGAAATAAAAGAGGCTGCAGTAAAGCCACATCTTGAACTGTGGCTGGAGCCGGATACCAATCACGGCCATTTTCATCCAGGTGAGGACGTAAGGATGAAATTATTCAAGGGTTTTAACATGCGTCCAGATGAAACTGCGCAGATGGAGGGAACCGAAGCATTTGTTTTGAGCAATGGCCGCCTGCAAACACTGAATCTGCATAAACATCACGAGGCTGTGGAAATGAATCTGGGGCAGGAATTGGACGGTTTGGCTCAGATATATGTTCATCAGAAAGAAGACCGGGAGCTGTATGCAACTGCTCTTATTGAGGTCGGACATCATCACCATCATGGTAATCAGCCATTGGGACTGCCTCTGGAAATAGTACCTATCGATTATAGTCATGCCCGTTTAGGTGAAACCTACGGGATACAAGTACTGAAGGACGGGCATCCCCTGGCCGGGGCAGAAGTAAAGGCCACCTTCAGTGAAACGCAGAGCCGTGACTATCCTCACCATCTGAAAACGGATGAGGAAGGTAAAACGCGGTTATTTCTTACCGCTCGAGGCAATTATTTGTTCTCCGTAACTGATGGCGATACCACCAGTACCTTTACTTTAATAAAGAGTTTCTAGATAAATATAGTCTCTAAATATGGATATACAAGGAAAAGACGCGGGTTAAACCCTGCGTCTTTTTTAGGCGTAATTCCATTTCACAGCTTAATAAAAGTACGATATTTTTAGCCAAAAAAGGGACCCCTTGTTATGCAAAGGGTCCTAGGAAAAGAATGGGAATGGAACCTAGAATAGCCGTGCCGCTCCATCTCAGACCTCCTCTTATGTCTTACTGAGGATTAACACTGCAGAAACGCAGAAAGCCAAACCTGTGCAAAGGTTTGGCTATAAAGGCATTTACATCAGAAGCCTTCCTAGCTTACCTCCTTTCCACAATGGGAGGCGTAACCGTTTCCCGCTACACCCTAACGGTCTCATCACCTTGGCTTAATGCTTTAGGTGATAAGACTCGGAGATCGAAGACTGAAACTTATGACTGATTCTAGTAGTCTGATTTTAACATTACCATTTTGATCTGTGCAACGCTAAGTTGAAAATAAACGCGTTTATTATGCTCTTGTCCAGAACAGCAGAGAAATTTTGTTACTCTGCCTGTTAAGCTATTGCAGGAATTATAGGATTTGAGTAGAATATACAAGAATTAAGATAAACCTAAAAATTTAATCAATCTTCTCCGAGCCTGATTGTCCTAAGGGATAGCTATGGTGATCCGGCCGTCTGGGTTCATTTGGAAACTATTGAGCCTTCCATTGTGAAAAGGAGATGCTTGGTAAATATGCATCAAGCTAAGAACCTAATCTTGCTTGGGTTATGCGTAAAGTTGCTCAGCATTCCTGCTGAGCTTTTTTTATGGTAATCAATTTATAATTATAAAAAAAAAGACCCCTTGCTGGGCAAAGGGTTTGGAGAAGAGAGTGGGATTCCAGGCTAGGAAAAGACGGTAGCTGCACTCAATACCTCCAATACTAATGGCAGCTTGAAGTGAATCATTTCACAAATAGAGTGAAAAATAAAAGCCGAAACTAAAACCTGATTATGCAACGTCCACTAAATAGTTTGAGTATGGCAGTCTCGGTGCAGCTATTTTATCAATCCTAGCTAGTCAGATGATATACCTGACATTATGGCCAAATCAAGTTGACAAAAGGCTGTATTTTCGCTTACGAAAACCTGGCAATCGCCGGTAATCAGGCAATCTAATCAACGGCCAGAATCAACAAGTATACAGAATACATTGGATCGAGAGGTAATTGAGAGCAGGTTTTGTGAAACACTTCTCGAATTATGTAGAATGATTCATAGGACTCATTTGTGTGTCAAGTTTTAAGGAGCCATTGGGGTTCAAACGAATAACCGATAAAAAACGAGATGCTCAGTTAGGCAGGTACCAGCGGGTCCATGAAGGAGTCCAAAGCTTGGATACTCGTGCATCTAGCTCGGCGCTGGTTTCCGGGCTTTTTTATTGGGAATACTGGTTAAGATAACCGTTGGCATTTGAGCGGCAGGGGTATATTCTATGCATGAGTTGTCGATTATGGAAGGTGTCCTGGATATGGTCCGGGAGAGTGCTGGGCAAAACAATATTCGCAAGATCAACCGACTTAAGTTGGTAATTGGCAAATTAACCATGATAATGCCCGACAGCCTCCAGTTCGCTTTCGAGGTACTAAGCCAGGAGGACATGTTCAGGGGGGCAGTGCTGGAGATCCAGGAAGTACCTGCACTGATAAAATGCAAGGTATGCGATAATGAGACTGTCCAGGAAGATCCTTACTTATTTGTTTGTGCCGCCTGTGGATCAAACCAGGTGGAGATAACCAGAGGCCGGGAGATGTATCTGGATTATTACGAAGGAGACCAGGTATAGTGGTACAGGTAAACATGGAAACCCATTTGCTGGGTGCCAATGAGATATTAGCCAAGAGAAACCGCAATTTGTTCAATGACAACAACTTGCTGGTTATAAATCTGATGAGTTCGCCTGGATCCGGCAAGACCACCTTACTCGAGCGCAGTATCGAGAAGCTGGAAGGCCAAATCCGGCTTGGGGTTATTGAGGGGGATCTGTACACTGATCAGGATGCCCAGCGTATTGAAAACAAAGGTGTAGAGGTTATTCAAATCAATACAGAAGGGGCTTGCCATTTGGATGCAGGAATGGTTGGCAAAGCATTTAATCAGCTTCCGGTCGGGGATCTGGATATGATTTTCATAGAAAATGTCGGCAACCTTGTATGTCCAGCCGAATTTGACCTGGGTGAAGATTTTACCGCGGTTGTATTGAGCACGACTGAAGGCAATGACAAAGTACGCAAGTATCCGCTGATTTTTCGCCAGGCCCGGGTAGTACTGCTAAATAAAATCGACCTTTTGCCCTATACTGATTTTAATTTGGACAGGTTTAGGGAAGATCTGGACCAAATTAATCCCTCTGCGACGGTATTTATGGTCTCGGGGCGTACCGGGGAGGGTATAGAAAACTGGATTCAATGGCTAATCAAGGAGGTGACAGAGAAAAGGCTAGAGTCTGAACTTAAATAGATAGATATAGGGAAAAAGACTCTTTTGTAATGGGGAAGAGAATCAGGGATAGAGAGATTAGAGGAATTGGAGGGAAAATTAGAATATGGCAACCAAATTGAGTCGTCGCGACTTTATGCGCGCTGCTGCAGGCACAGCGGCAGTCGGAGCCTTGGCAGGCTATCTGTCTCCGTTCATTGCTGAAGCTGCTGCAGAAGGAGAGCTGCCACCAGTAATCTGGTTAGCCGGAGGCGCCTGTACTGGTTGTTCGATTTCCTTGTTGAACTGCCAAAATCCGGATATTCAAGACGTGCTATTAAAGGTTATCAGCCTGCGTTTCCACGAAAACGTGTCGGCAGCTCAAGGTGAACTAGCCATGAACGCGGTTTACGATGTCGTCGAAAAGTATGCAGGTAAATATGTCCTGTGCGTTGAAGGATCAGTTCAGGTAAAGGAAAACGGCAACTGGTGCATAATTGGTGAAAAAGACGGCAAACCCATTACCATGCTGCAAGCCGTTAAAGACGTGGGCAGCAAAGCTGCGGCCATTCTGAGTATAGGGACTTGTGCAGCTTATGGCGGACTGCCGGCAGCACCGCCCAATCCGTCTGAGTCAAAAGCGGTTTCGGAGATAATTACCGGCAAACCGATCATAAATATTGGCGGATGTCCACCCCATCCTGATTGGATTGTTGGAACCATTGCCCATTACCTGCTTTTCAAGGAGGTCCCTGAACTTGATTCGGCTGGACGTCCCAAGATGTTCTACGGCAGGATCATACACGACAACTGCCAGCGCCGGCAGTACTTTGACAATGGAATTTTTGCCAAGAACTTCGGCGAAATGGGATGTATGTTGGAACTGGGCTGCAAAGGGCCCATTGCCCACTGCGATTCGACTACTCGTCTCTGGAACGGCGGAGTCAATTGGTGCGTGATGTGCGGCGGGGTATGCATAGGCTGTACCGAACCTCAATTCCCCAATTGGCCAATTTACGAGCGCATGGCCGAGATGCCGTTAGGACCCAAGACTACTGCCACCGTTGATCAAATCGGATTGGTTCTAGGCGGAGCAACAGCTCTGGGGATTGGCGGTCACCTGGTCGGAAATATCGCCGCCGGCAGAATTGGCAAAAAAGGTCATGACGAGAAGGAAGGTGACAACTAATGGCAGAGAAGATAAAAATCGATCCCATCACTCGTATTGAAGGTCACCTTGGAGTAGAGGTCGAAGTTGAAGGCGGTAAAGTAGTCGATGCCAAATCCATGGGCATGATGTTCAGAGGATTGGAATTGATAATGCAGGGCCGTGATCCCCGTGATGCACAGCAGATCATGCAAAGAGTCTGCGGGGTCTGACCGATTGGTCATGCCACCGCGGGTACGTTGGCTTTAGATAATGCTTTTGGAATTGAACCTCCCCCCAATGGGCGGATTATCAGAAATCTTATTTTAGGCTCCAACCATGTACAATCACATATTCTGCACTTCTTCCACCTGGCAGCCCTGGATTTTGTCAAGGGCCCGGATGTACCGCCTTTTACCCCTCGCTATGAAGGCGATTACCGGCTGCCTAAAGACGTGAACGACCAGGTAGTTGGCACTTACCTGGAAGCCCTGCAGATGCGGCGCAAAGCACATGAAATGGGTGCTCTCTGGGGCGGCCGGATGCCGCACAACCAGGCTATTGTTCCCGGCGGCGTGACCGAGGTGCCGGACAGCCAGAAGATAGTTGATTTCAAATTCCGTTTGGCGGAATTAATTAAGTTTATTGATGAAAAATATATCCCGACCGTTAAGGCAGTGGCGGCCACCTATCCCGATTATTTCAATATCGGCGTAGGCTGCAAGAACATGCTTTCCTACGGTGTTTTCCCGCTGGCAGAAGGTGCTATAAGGGACTTTGTTGGTCAGGATAAATTCTTCCCCTCCAAGGTTTTACTGAATGGCCAGCTAAGTGATCTGGAGCCCAATCTGATCGGCGAGGATGTAAAATACAG
>JAXDBN010000159.1:0-8368 GCA_034678805.1 Syntrophomonadaceae bacterium | reverse complement strand
AAAAGGAGGATTTAGAATGACGTGTAAGCACAGAAAACGTCGCGTGGGTTTTGTGTATAGCATGACCAATAGTGCCAGTGATAATGAAGTAGTGGCCTTGCGCCGGGGAATAAACGGCAAGCTGAGTTTTATCAATTCCTTTTCTACCGGTGGTGCAGGTTCCGGGGAAACTATCGTGGATCCGCTGGCCTCGCAGGGTTCAGTGATAATATCCCGGCCGGTAAAATTTCTTTTCGCGGTAAATGCCGGCAGCAACAGCATTACTAGTTTTCTGATCACCCACTCGGGAAAATTAATCCGGCTGGATGTGGAGCCTTCGGGGGGAGTCAGGCCTAACAGCTTGGCCCAGTATGGCAGACTATTATATGTAACCAATGTCGGGGATGCCAATAACACCTCCAATGTTTCAGGTTTTAGAATCGAAACTAATGGCGATTTGACGTTTATAGGCTCTGCTAACCTGAGCACAACCTTTGCCCAGCCGAGCTGTGTGGTTTTCAGCCCCAACGGCCGGCTGCTGGTGGTTTCAGAACTGAATACCAATAACCTTTCGGTTTACGAGGTTAACAGTGATGGCAGTCTGACTGGGCCGGTAGTGAATCCTTCCAACGGGGCGGGGCCATTCGGATCGGTATTTCTGAAGAAGGGTTTCCTGCTGGTGACTGAAGCGGGGCCCAATGCCCTTTCTTCCTATACGGCAGATACCAATGGTAATCTTGATGTGGTCAGCGGTTCGATAATAAACGGTCAGGCAGCGACTTGCTGGGTAGCGGTCAGCAAGCGGGAAAGGTTTGCCTATACAGCCAATGCCGGTAATGGCGGAACCCTGACCAGGTACCGGGTTAACAGCAACGGGACCCTGTTCGTCAAAGATACCGTTTTCAGTACTCTGTTTGGCACCGGTGCTCCCTTGGATACAGGGGTTAGCCTGGATGGACGCAACCTTTATTCTTTAAATGGAAACCAGGGATCAATCAGCGTTTTCAAGATAGGAAAATTTGGTCGCTTGTTCCGGTTGGAGGTATTCGAACCTACTGGATTGCCGGAGGTTGGAGCCCAGGGGCTGGCAGTAATCTAATCAAATAATGATGACGACGTGAATTTTTAAAGCTCGCCTGTTGATACGGGCGAGCTTCTCTCTATTGCTTGGTGAGCGGCAGATTATAAGAATGATGTTTAGCTTAGACCCTGCGTATCTCTGCACCAAACGGTATCAAGCCCAGCTGGGCGAGTTTAAAATGCTGCAGCCCGAATGGAATTCCGATAATGGTCAGGCAAAATATCAATCCGATAACCAGATGGCCAAGAGCAAATTCCCAGCCGAATACCAGCAGCCAGATAATATTGAATATCAGCCCGCCAGCTCCGAAGTTCCCCAATATGATTACCCGCCCAAAGGGCCACAGCACGAATCCAGCTATCTTGAAGCACTGCAGACCAAACGGTATACCGATTATGGTGATGCATAATAACAGACCCGCTAAGGACCAGGCGATGGCCCCAATCAACCCGCCAAAGATAATCCAGATGATATTACCAATAAATCTCATTTATCTTTCCCCTTTGCTATAATATCGGTCCAGAAAATGATGATTTCCACCCACATAAGCCAGGATGCACCTGAGGGAAAGCCTGACTAATTTTGGTAGTTTAAGCAGTTGACGCGTTCCATGTCTCTTCTTAAAACGCAATATAATAGGAGCTTTTCTGGGACTTCCAAAATATTATTGATCCTTTATTACGAAAAAGGTAGCTCTGCTTTTGCAGACCATATCCCCCTGCTCGCTGAAAAGGGCTGCCTCGGTAACAATGGTATTCTTACCAGCATGAACCACCCATCCTTCAGATGTGATAATCATGCCGGCCTGAACCGGGGCAAAATAATTTACATTAAGTTCCAGGGTTACAGCTATACCCCCTAATGTCTGCAGGGCATAACCCATGGAGGTATCAGCCATGGCGGTAATGATCCCCCCATGCAGGCTTCCCAGGGTATTAAGAAAATCTTCGTTAACCTTTAATTGTAAACCCGCTCTCCCCTGCCCTAAGTATACCAGCTTGAAGCCCATGGAGCGTATAGCCGAGGACCTGTTGTATTTCATTAGGATTCTCTCAAAAATTTCGGCAGGGATGCCTCGGTTCTCCGGAATAATATCCTTCATAAAGTCACTCCATCTCTGATAGGATTGAAGTCAGCTTTGAATTCTTTCTATTTCCTGCTGATGTTTATATCCCCTCCAGGTTGAAGGGAGGAATATACACCGGGTTGGCACTGCAGCGGTCTTGTATATAACCATTGGTTAATCCCAACCGGACTGCCTCGCTGACCACTGAATCTATTAGGTTGAACAATTATTCTATAAACGGAGTGACTTCAAGATTGATCATTCTTGACTCTTTCAAGCCATTCTTCTCGCCAGAAAATAAAACATGAGCGGTCACAACGGCCCCAATCTCTAGATCCTTGACACATTACACCGTCTAAGAGAACAAGCCCTCTGCATTTCTTAAGCTTAAGATCACGTTCATCAACAAAATGCTCCATTACCTTGAAAACACGCTGCTCCGTACCGCAATAAAGTTGTTGCTCATACATGAACGAACATCCTTTCAACTTACGACGACTATCCAGTGTAGCCTCAATTTCTTCTTTAGATCTAACTCGGACGATGTCCCCAGCCTTTAGTGGTTGTGTTGGAATAGTAATGACTTTCATATCATTCCGTTTTACTTTGAAGTAATCAAGTAACGAAAAGAATTTCTGTATATTTTTCATACCTAAATGCCTTCTTATGAACAACTTTAAACGGAAGATGGGTGAATAAGGTAATTTGGCATTCTCTGCCTTTATATATTGCAGTTCTGAAACGTTACATTCATCTAGGTTCATATTTAACCTCCTAGAATTAATTTAAGAGATCTAATTATAATCTTAATACATTCACACTGTTTTTGGGTTTGTTCGAAGGAATATATTCAAGCAAGGCTTATATTCTACAAAGATACTATCAATACTCTTTTCTGTTGTGCATGCTGTGTTTTAGTGTTATAAAGCTTCTTCTTTAAGTTGATTAACTTTAATGTAGTGGTCGTTCTCGCAAGTATAGCTTAAAAAGATGTTTATTTTTTAGTAATATTTCATACTGTCCAAGGAATCTAGGATTTACTATCTTAATTTTTTCTGCCTGTTGTATAAACCAATAGCCGAGAGAATTAATAAACGGGGCAATTTTAGATGATACAACTAAGACTCGGCTACATGGAATCTTTTCAAAACGCATATTAGTCTTAAAGCGGTCCAAATCCTTTTTGTCGATATACGATGATAATCCGGCCGATATTTGAATATCATCTTCTGACATAAGAATTTCATTAATAAAGGAAAAATAGATTGCATTCATCGGACAAAAAGAAGAGTATTCGCGTTTCATATACGGGTGATAGATATAGTATTTGTTTTCGATTTTAATGAAAATAGCATAAGCTATTAGAAGATTATCAACATAAGCACCTTTTATATGAACATCCTCCTCATTATATAGTGTGGAGATATATTTCTCCCATTGGAGTTTATTAGTCAACATCGATTCTTCCCGTTCTTGTCTATCAGTAGTCTGTTGGTTGATATTTAATCCTTCGCTAAGTAAATCAGTGAGAGCAGCGCTTTTCACTTGACAACTATTAAGTCCTTTTTTTATCCGATTCCTTGTCTTTCTATCAAAATCATTCAAATCATAGCTTGTTCCCTGAAATATGTATTCGAAATAGTTCTTCTCACTTAAATCGGTTCTAAAGGAAATAACTATAATTCCCTGTTTTAGGAGTCTTTTAATATTATCTTTGGAGGGAAAAATCGAGATCTCTTGGGGACAGGATACAGATGTTTTGTCCTCGCGTATTATCCAACTAATCGAGTCAGTTCTTAAGATTTGGTGACCTAATTTGTTATTCAGAGTAATATATTCGTCTATCAGCATGTTGACCTCCATTTGTAATAGCACAATTTAATTCGATATTGAACTAATATAACACTAAAACTATTCTTCTATAAGGTTTTTCATAAAAATACGCTTAAATTGCATCCGGATTATAGGATTCACCGGAAATTGATTCTAAATGCTGAATAGAAGGGGGATTTGAGAAAGGTGTACATTGAGATGTTTGAGTATGAGTCCACTGAATTCTATCGGGAGGTTCCCCGGTAGAGACGGTTAAATAAATCTGCCCAGACAGAATCGCTTTTGAGCTCTACCGCTTGATGCATGCAGAGTTCGTGGCAACACATACATTCAATACATTTGTTATAATCAATTATCTTTGTCTCTTGATTAATTGCCTGTACCGGGCAGCTTTCTATACACATGTTGCAGCTTTTACAGAGCCTGGAATTTATTCTTGGCCTGGTTTTTAGGAAACCGATCAGCTTCACTTTAATAGCGTGATCACGTATTTTACTGCTGTAGAATTTCTTGGGATATTTAAAATTGGGCAGAAGTGGTGGGCTTCTATAATCGCCCATGATTTCTATATTATTGAGATCCGACTCACCTAATCTCCTGTCCCTGGCAGTCACCAAGATGGGTATATCATTGATATGCATGCCTAGCATGGCAGTTGCAACGGTATCCAAGGCCAACGGGTCAGTACTGAGCAATATTTTTCGGGCTGGATAAACCTCACCTGCGGTTGGTCCTTCCCCTTGCATAGCGGTGACCCCGTCCATAATGTGTAGACTAACATTGACTGCTTCGTGAACATCAACAAAAATTTGCCCCAGGTCGGCAGGGTTAGGAGCCAAGCGGTGATAATCAGATTTTATGAAACCTGGTATACATCCAAATAGGTTCTTCACCGCGCCAGTATATATACCAGCGGAATGGGTCTTTAGCTTTGGCAGATTAATAACGCAGTCAGCCTCAAAAATGGGTTTTGCCAGGTACATACGGCTAACATAATTGCTATGGGGCCTTATTTCAACTACTCCTTCTTTATCAAAATTCTTAATTTGGGCCCCTTCTTCATCGGCCATGTTTTTTAGGCCGGATACAATAAGTGCCTTGGCAGTCGGGGACATGCCGGATATGGTTCCCCCTGAACTGTCACCGATCCAGACAGTGCACTCCTGATTGATCAGTAGGCGGGTTAAAGCCCGCACAAATTCGGAATGAGTGACCGCAGCAGTTTCAGACTTCTTAGGGCTAATCAGGTTTACCTTAAGTAGTACCTTCATCCCAGGAGAGACAAATTTGCTCCATCCACCCAGAAGTTCAATTCCTTTAGTAATATTCTTCTGGAGAAGATCTAAATCATATATCGAACACTCTTGTACGACGACTCCGGTCAATATTTTTCCTCCTTGAAATTATTTCTGTATTTGCCTTACAAACAATGCCTGGCTATAGAATAGGCGCTGTTTTGGGCCTTCACTGATTAATCCGTTTTAAAAAAAGTAGCACTGCTTATACTGAGCATTTTTTCTGCTCGTTAAGGTTTATATCCCCTCCAGATTAAAGGGTGGAATATATCCCGGGGTGGCACTGCAGCGGTCTTGTATATAGCCAGTGGTCAGTCCTAACCGGACTGCCTCGCTGACCACTGAATCATACTCCAGGGAGGTTAGGGTACGGTTTATCTCTTTGAATTGGCGGCTGTTATAGGTTGGGGTATACTGGCTCATAAGGCTGAGCATGAAATGATCCCGGGGCAGTTTATCGCTCAGCCACTGCATTATTTTAATTGAGTCATGCCGGGCCCCGGGGAGAACCAGGTGCCTGATAATTACCCCGCTCTGCAATATTCCATCCCGGTTCAATTTTGGTTTACCACATTGAGCAACCATTTCCTGGACAGCGGTTGAGGCAGCCGCAAAATAATCAGGGCAACGGGAATATCTCCAGGCCAGTTCATCGCTGTAATATTTTAAATCCGGCAGGTAAATGTTTACATAAGGCTGCAGGGCTTTAATAGTCTCTACTTTTTCATAGCCACCGCAGTTGAACACCACCGGTATGTGCAGTTTGGGTTTGGCTAGGTCCAATGCCGACAATATCCATGATAAATATGGGGTTGGGGTTACCAAATTGATATTGTGGGCTCCGGCTGCCTGCAGCTCCAAACAGATATCAGTCAGCCTATCCACCGAAATCGCGATACCGGTTCCCTCACTGCTGATCGGGTAATTCTGGCAGAAACAACAGCGTAGGTTACAGCCGCTAAAAAATATTGTCCCACTCCCCCGTTTACCACTTATACATGGTTCTTCCCAGAAATGAAGTGCCGCCCGGGCCACCTTTAGCTGCGGGGGACAATGGCAGAAGCCAACCTGGTGATAACGGTCTATTGAGCATTCTCGGGGACACCAGTTGCATGGATTAATCGATAATCCAGTTCCATGATGTTTAGTAATAGATACGATATTAGCGAACATATATATATTTAGTGCTAATCAATAATGTTTGTCAATAAAACAGAGAGTGATTTTGATATTGACTTTTTGTCCAGACATTTGGCTCCCTCATGTCCATTACTATAGATTAAGTAGAATGATATCGTCTCCAACGATGTGTTGTTCTGATAGTGGCATCGAAAAAATATTTGAAACAACTGGTAAACATAGATTTGTAACTGATGCCTAATACTAAGTAAATTGCTCATATAAAATCTGCGTTGTCACTATCCCCAGAAATAGCATACATTCTCTTTCGCTAGGGGTTTCTTTTCTTAGTACTGACAATACGAATTTTTCGACAGCGTACGGATTGAATATTCCAAATAGCTTCAAACAACTGATACTTATCATATATTTCACATATTCATCCTTCATTAACTCGGCGATATCTATAGGCGCCCTATATGGAAATTTTTTTCGTTTCGTAATGGTATCAGGCACATACTTATGAGCCAGCTCTTTCACAATATATTTTTCATTAAGACCTCGGACCTTCATTCGGTCAGGCAGATTAGCTGCAAATTCAGCTACTTCATAATCTAAAAAGGGCAACCTGCATTCAACGCTAGAAGCCATTGATACCCGGTCGCCCTGCGAGGAAAGCAAATAATTTGAGAACAGAGTGGCGACTTCTAGATATTGAGCCTGCTGTAGCGGCGTCCACTCCAAATAATCCGGAGGAAGATGGCCTTCTAAATCTCTGAGCTCATCATAAGGTTTCACAGCTTCGCGATATTCTGACGTGAAGAACTGCTGACTGTAAGAACCTAATTTCCACCTGGATAAATGTGATCTGAAACTTGATTCAGGGTCAGGGCTATTATGATAGAGAGAGAGACTATTAGCTGATTGAGCCTCCACACCTTTAACAAAAGCATTTACCCGTTTATACAAAGCTGCCCTGAATTTTGCATTCGGATCGCGGTTGCAAAACTCTCTTATCTTAACCTCCCTGAAGATGTCATAACCTCCAAAGAGTTCATCTGAGCCTTCGCCTGATAACACCACCTTGGTATTATGGCTCCTAACCAGGGTGGCAAGTACATACATAGGAAAGGCCCCTGACCGCAGTAGAGGGACTTCGGCATGATACACTACATCCTTTATAATGGATGGTATCTGACTTCTTGAAAACATTATGTTTTGGTGTTGAGTTCCAAGATATTGTGACATGTGATTCTGAAAGACTGATTCATCAAAGCCAATGTCATCAAAGGTTATTGAGAACGTAGTTAAGTGATTACTAGATATTTGGGACGCCATACCCGCTATTAAGCTTGAATCCAATCCTCCACTTAAATAGAAAGCGATTGGTACATCTGCTATCATACGGTTTTTGATTGACGATACCAGCTTACTCTCCAGTTCATCAACAAGATCATCACGGTTATCAGATTTAGAATTAGTCTCCTTTAAATAAGTGTAGTTCCAATAAGTATCAATTTTCTTTTCGTAGTCTTCAAAAACCAAGTAATTTCCGGGGGGGACTTGATAAATATCCTCGAATATACTCTTGTCACCCAGGGTTGTCCAAAACGTAAACACCTGTTTCAAGGCAATAGGTGATATCGTAGCTTTGGTTAATCCGCTTTTGAAAATAGCCTTGGCTTCCGACGCAAAGCATAAGGTCTTATCTTTATGAAAATAATAAAGTGGCTTTTCGCCAAACCGGTCTCGAGCCAGTACCAGTCTCTTCTTAAGTTTGTCCCAAATGACTATAGCAAACTGTCCGTTTAGTTTTTTAAACATACCCAGGCCATGTTCTTCATATAGATGAGGAAGTATGGCCGTATCTGAATTGTTCGTCAAACAATGACCTCTTCCCAACAGGTCTTCTCTCAATCTGTGAAAATTAAAAATTTCCCCATTAAAAATGACAACGATAGAATCATCTTCATTCGTTGTCGGTTGGGTGCCATT
>JAXDBN010000158.1:0-2571 GCA_034678805.1 Syntrophomonadaceae bacterium | reverse complement strand
CAATTCCCTTTTGCCCTCCGGCGCCGCCACCACCGGCATAACCTGGGTGGGCGCCACATTGTAACGGGCTTTAAATACCGGTTCCACTTTAGGGCAGCCAAAGCGTTCGGCCAGTTCATCCATTTCCACTGCCAGGGTATAGCGTCCGCACATATAAATCCCTGCCTTCTAATTTTTGAGGAACATCTTTATAGATTAATTATACTATGGCAGCGTTAATCCAAGACAATGCTTATACTGCACCCATCCTGATATAATTGAGACATGATTGCTATTTAAATGCCTGATTCGGAAAAAAGAACTTTGGCCCAAGTTAAAATATCAACCGGCAGCTACAGCCGATAGTGTGAAAGATAGGAAGGTGAAAGTGTATGTACGAAGAAATTTTGGAGGCATACGACCGCCATCGCGATCCCATTAAAGCAGAACCGATGGCCAGATATATGAAAAATCTCTTTCCTTTCCTGGGTATACCACGACCGGAGCGGAATTCGATCCAGGCAGAATTTATCAAGCAGGCCCGGCGGGTAAAAAGCATTGATTGGGATTTTATCGGCCAGTGCTGGGATAAACCGGAAAGGGAATACCAGTACCTGGCTATGGATTATCTGGGCGCGCTTCACCGTTGCTTGCAGGCAGATGATTTATCCAAACTGAAGGTATTGGTTACTTCGAAATCCTGGTGGGACACAGTTGATTTCCTGGCAGACAAGTTAGTGGGCACGATCGGATTGCGGTTCCCGGATGTTACCCGAAAAACATGCCTGGAATGGGCGGCAGATAAGAATATCTGGCTGGTGCGTACCGCTATACTGTTTCAGCTCAAATACAAGCAATCCACCAACACCGACTTATTGTCCAGAATAATCCTGCTTAACAACAACTCCACTGAATTTTTTATAAATAAAGCCATCGGCTGGGCCCTGCGGGAATATTCCAAGACCAATCCGGCCTGGGTAAAAGAATTCATATGCAGCCATCCTTTGCAGCCACTCAGTGTGAAGGAGGGCAGCAAATATATTTAGGAGCTTATTCTTTTTCCGGGCACCGGCTAATCTCGTGGTTATCTGGTGACGGCTTGGCAGCCGGTACGGTTCGCGGTCGGGCTAAACGGGATATTACATATATTAATGAATAAAGTGCAACTAAAGCCAGACCAGCAATCAGACCGGTCCCCTGACCGGGGATCAGCGGCATGGTGACTATTGACACTATCAGGCTGATAATGCCTATCCAGGTGGTATAAGGGTAACCGGCCAGCTGGCAGTTGCCTTTGGGAGGGCAGCCATAAACACGGCGATAACGCAAATGGGTTAGGCAGATAGCTAGATAGGCCAGTAGGAGAGAAAATCCTCCGGAACTGATCAAAAAGAGATAAATGCGGTCGGGAAGTACATAAGCCATACTGACTCCTATAAGCATTATGATCCCGGAGAAAAGAATACCGCGCAGGGGAACATCTCCCCGGTCAATCAGGAAAGCAGGAGCATCACCGCCATCTGCCAGGGAACGCAGCATCCTGCCCAAGCCGAATACTGATGCCAACATGGTAGACAAGATAGCGGAAACCAGCACGAAATTAACCACCCCGGCTGCTACCCCTAGACCATGGGCCTCCAGGGCAGCGACCATAGGACTGGTAGCAGGGGAAAGAACCGAGGTAGATATTAAGGGCAACAGCATAGCAATAACTACAATATATAATCCTACCAACGAAATAATAGTGGAATTAATGGCCCGGGGAATTGTTTTATGGGGATCGCTGGATTCAGAAGCAGCCAAGCCGATGATTTCAAATCCGGCGTATACGAGGATTACAATCAGCATGCTGCCGGCCAGACCGCTAATGCCATTGGGAAACAAAGCCGCATTCTGCAATGCACCCAGGCCAATCCGCGGTTGGTTAGGCCAAAAACCAAATATTAACAAGGCCGCAATAACAATGAAAAGCAGCACTGCTGATATTTTTATTCCTGCCAGGGTAGTCTCCAGCTTAGTAACATGATTGGCGCCCAGCAAATTAATTAGGGTTACTGCCAATACGATTCCCATTGACAACAGCGGCAGCGACAACTGCGGAAACCAGATCCTAATCAACAGTGCCGCTGCGGTTGCTTCACTGGACATGGTCAAAACCAACCCGGTCCAATATACCCAGCCGACCAGATAGCCGGCAAAAGGCCCGTAGACTTGAGCAGCATGAGTTCGGAAGGAACCAACGCAGGGATTGGCCACCGTCATCTCCGATAGGGCGTTTAGTATTATGTAGACTAAAATGCCCCCCAGTATGAATCCAATGATTATTGATGGTCCAGCCGCCCGCATGGCTATTGAAGTAGCCAGAAAAAAGGACCCCCCGACTACAGTACCTAAGGCCAGCATGGTAAGGTGAAAAGCTGAGACGCCTTGTTTGTTCATATTATAGTACCTGCCTTCATTGCGGATTGACGTTCTTAGTATGTCACCAACCGCACCCCAAATATGTGACGCTCAAAAGACTTCTTGGAGGCCCGATATATTTACATTTTTATGTGTTTTTTGCATACTTTATTTTGGGGGCAGATTTTGACT